>NZ_JBHYIQ010000097.1:0-39408 GCF_042739895.1 Amycolatopsis sp. NPDC059021 | reverse complement strand
TGGACAAGCAGATCGACGCCGCCGCGCCGGTGGGCCGCGGTGTCGACGGGGAACAACGCGCCCCAGATGTGGCCGGCGCCTTCGGCGAGCGCGGCGTCGGTGCGCTGGACGCGTTCGGCCGCGGGCAGGTCACGCGGGATCGTCGCCCAGGTCGCGTCCGGCCCGGTCGCCGCCATGAGCCGTCGCAGGATCTCCTCGCGATGCGCCGTGGCATCGGCGATCCGCTGCTGCGCCGTCGGATCCGGCGGGGGCAGCGGAACGCCGCGCATCGCCGGGTCGTGCTCGAGGTGCACGCGACGACGGCAGCGGCTGACCGCCCCCGCGTCGAGCACCACCTCAGGTTCCATGCCGATCACTTTAGAAGCACACCGCCCAGCCGACATGCCCGCCACCTCGGGGACCAGTAAGTTCGACGTCGACACGTCGCGGAGGTGGGCTATGGCGCGTAAGGCCAAGCAGGTCGATGGTGAGGCACGGATCACACCGAAGAAGGCGAAGAACGCCATCGCGGTGGCGAAGGTGATCGGTCCCGCCGTGATCCCGGTGGTCGCGCCCTACGCTGTCCGCGCAGCCGGGGCAGCGCGCGAACTGTACGACCGCTACCAGGCACGGAAGCTGGGCGTGAGCGTCGACCAGCTCGGCGAGTACACCGGCCGCGGCGCCGCGCTGCACGCCAGGATCGCCGGGCTGGCGCAGGGGTTGGGGGAACTGCGGAAGTCGTCGAAGGCCTCGGAGGCCGACGTCTCCTTCGCCACCGACGCGCAGGGAACGCTGGAGCAGCTCTCGGCCACGGTCCGCGCCGCGGAACGCATGCCCGCGTCGCGGCGCAAGCCGGCCCATCGCGCCGTCGCCGGGGAACTCGACCGGCTCGAAGGCCAGCTCCTGCACCGCCTCGGCCTCTGACGTAAACGTCCGTGGGGGCCTCCCCAAGGGACCCAGAGTCCCTCAAGGAGGCCCCCACGGACCGCCGGGCTACTTGATGAAGCCCTTCGAGACCATCCAGTTGTAGGCGACCTTGCCCTTGTCGAGGCCGTCGACGTCGGCCTGCTTGCAGAGCTCGAGCATCTGCTTGTTGTCGATCGCCGCGGCCACCTTCTCCAGCGGGCCGCGGATCTCCGGATGCGCGTCCAGGAACGACTTCCGCAGCGTCGGAACGGCGTTGTACTGCGGGAACGCCTTCTTGTCGTCCTCGAGGACACGCAGGTTCAGCCCGGCGTTCCGGCCGTCGGTGGTGAACACCTCGCCCACCGGACAGGTCCCGTTCGCCACCGCCGTATAGATCGTCCCGATGCCGAAGTTCTTCACCTGCGGGTTCTGGAACCCGTACGTCTTGAGCGCCGCGGGCCAGCCGTCCTGACGGCTGGTGAACTCGGTTTCCAGGCAGAACACGCCCTGATCCGGCTGCTTCTTGAGGAACGCGGCGAGATCCGACGTCGTCTTCAAGTTGTTCTTCTCGCCGTAGGCCTCGGTGACCGCGAAGGCGTACTGGTCGTTGAGCGGCGAGTAGTTCAGCCACGCGACGCCGTACTTCTGCTCGTCGGCCGCCTTCGTCGCTTCGTACTGCGCCTTCTCACCGCCCGGCACCGGCAGCTCGTTGCCCTGGTAGTTGATCCACCCGGTGCCGGTGTATTCCCACGTGACGTCGGTCTGGCCGTTGAGCAGCGCCTGCCGCGAGGAGTTCGAACCCTTGATATCGGTGAGGTCGATGACGTTCGCACCGGCAGCGGAAAGCGCCATCTCGGCCATGTAGCCGAGGATGATGTTCTCGGTGAAGTCCTTCGACCCCACCGTCACCTTGAGCCCCTCGAGCGAGGGGATCGGCTGGATCGACCCGGGGTGGATCGTGTACGGCACCCCGGTGTTGACGTCCAGCCCACATCCGGCCAGCGACACCGAAAGCAGCACCGCCCCGGCCAGCGCCACGATCCTGCGCTTCAAGCGGCGCATCAGCGAAGTCCCTTCGGTCCGAAGTACTGCTCGGCGACCGCGCCCAGCCAGTCCACCAGCAGCGCCAGCGCGACGGCCAGCACCGAGCCGGTGATCAGCACCTTCGTCAGGTTGAGCTTGTAGCCGGTGTCGATCAGCAGGCCGAAGCCGCCGGCGTTGACGAACATGCCGAACGTCGCCGTCCCGACCGCCAGCACCAGCGAGGTGCGCAGACCGGCCAGGATGAGCGGAATGGCGAGCGGCATTTCGACCCGCCACAGCACGCTCGAAGCCGACATCCCGATGCCGCGCCCGGCGTCGATCAGCGCCGGGTCGACCTGCTGCAGGCCGACCAGGGTGTTCCGCAGCACCGGCAGCAGCGAGTAGAACGCCAGCGGCAGCGAAGCCACCCAGATCCCGCCGACCGCGCCGGTGACGATGAACCACAGCACCAGCACGCCGAGCGCGGGCGCGGCCTGCCCGATGTTCGCGATCGCCAGGAACACCGGCGCGGCCCACTTCGCCCACGGCCTGCTGACCAGGATGCCCAGCGGCACCGCGACGGCGACCACGATCGCCGTCACCACCAGCGTCATCAGCACGTGGTCCTTCAACGCGGTGAGCAGCGACGCCGCGTTCAGCGTCGCCTTCTCCGTCGCGGTCAGGCCGCTGGAGAACACCCAGATCAGCACCGCCGCGACGATCACGAGCACGACGACGGGCTGCGCGAACAGCCGGACACGCTCCGCGCCACGCGAACTGGATTCGGTCGTGAAACCGGTATCGACGGCGGCCGTCATGCGGGAGCGCCTTCCGACTCGTCGGCTTCGTGCTCACCGGGGTGATCGTCGGCGTGCTCGTCGCGCAGCTGCTGGATCGTCGAGATCACTGTCTCCAGGTGGATCGTCCCGGCGTACTCGCCGCGAGAGCCGGTGACCGGCACCGCGCCACCCTCGGCGAGCATCGCTTCGAGCGCGTCCTGCAACGTCGACTGCAGGCTGACGACGTCACGCAGCGGACGTCCCGCCGATTCCAGCGACGTCGCCGAGGTGAGTTCCCGTAGGTGCACCCAGCGTGCGGGGCGCCGCCGGGCGTCGAGCACGAGGACGAAGTGCTTCCGTTGCGCGGCAAGCTTTTCCCGCACGGCGGCCGGGGACTCGTCGATCCCGGCGGTGAGCGCTTCCTGCTTCAGCTCCACGTCACGGACACGCATCAGCGTGAGCTGCTTGAGCGACGCGCCCGCGCCGACGAAGCCGGCGACCGTGTCGTTGGCCGGGTTGGCCAGGATCGCTTCCGGGGTGTCGTACTGCAGGATCGACGACTTGTTGCCCAGCACGGCGATCTTGTCGCCGAGCTTCACCGCCTCGTCGAAGTCGTGCGTGACGAACACGATCGTCTTCTTCAGCTCGGTCTGCAGGCGCAGCAATTCGTCCTGCAGGTTGCCCCGGGTGATCGGGTCGACCGCGCCGAACGGCTCGTCCATCAGCAGCACCGGCGGGTCCGCGGCGAGCGCCCGCGCCACGCCGACGCGCTGCTGCTGGCCACCGGAGAGCTGACGCGGGTAGCGGTCGCGGAAGTCGCGGGGGTCCAGGCCGACCAGGTCCATCATCTCCTCGACCCGGTCGTTGACCTTCTTCTTGTCCCAGCCGAGCAGTCCGGGCACCACGCCGATGTTCTGCGCGACGGTGAAGTGCGGGAACAGCCCGGCCTGCTGGATCGCGTAACCGATCCCGCGGCGCAGCTTGTCGACGTCGAACTTCAGCGCGTCCTCGCCGCCGACGGTGATCCGCCCGGACGTCGGCTCGATCAGCCGGTTGATCATCCGCATCGTGGTGGTCTTGCCACAGCCGGAAGGGCCGACGAAGACGACGATCTTGCCGGCGGGCACGACCATCGAGAAGTCGTCGACAGCGGGTTCGCGCGTGCCGGAGTAGCGCTTGGTGACGTGTTCCAGCTCGATCTCGACGCCGGAAACCTGCTCGTGCTCAGCCACGGACACCCCTAGAGACGGTGAAACGGTTGATCAGGACGTAGATGCCGTCGAGGACGAGGGCGAGGATGACGACCCCGATCGTCCCGGTCAGCGCCTGGTTGAGTGAGTTGGTGCTCCCCGCGTTCGTCAGCCCGGAGAACACCTCGCCACCGAGGCCCGGCCCCTTCGCGTAGGCCGCGATGACCGCGATGCCCATCAGCATCTGCGTCGCGACCCGCATACCGGCCAGGATCGCGGGCCAGGCCAGCCGCAGCTCGACGCGGGTCAGCACGCCGAAGCGGCTCATCCCGATGCCGCGGGCCGCGTCGGCGACCGCCGGGTCGACGCCGTCGAGGCCGACGATGGTGTTCCGGACGATCGGCAGGAGCGCGTAGAGGACTAGGGCGATGACCGTCGTGGTCGAACCCAAACCGGAGAGCGGGATCAGCAGACCCAGCAACGCGAAGGACGGCACCGTGAGGATCGTGCTGGCCAGCGCCGTGGCCACGGCCGAGCCGACCGGGCTGCGGTAGACCGCGACACCGATCAGCACGCCGAGGACCGCCGCCAGGATCGTGCACTGCACCACCACGCTGACGTGCAGGAGCGCTTCCAGATAAAGCTTGTCCCACCGGTCCGAGATGTACTCGAAGAGATTCATCCGTGTCTGTTCTCCTGCCGCGTGTGGAGGATCACCGTCACTCGTTCGGAGTAACCCTCTGATCGGCAGTGTCACTACCCGGAACAGAGTCGGCTCAAACCCCCTTGACCGCTGTTGGTAAAGCACCGTTCCCCATCGCCCCGGGTTCGGCAACCGACGCTGGCCCCGTGTCGAGCCGCCTTAACCCGATCGAAACCGGCTGACCTGGCCAAACCCGCCGATGTCAACAATCCGGCTGCAATCCGGCCGCACTGTCTCACCACGTGCTCACTGGATGGCGAGTGCTCGCTCACGCTGTGGTGCTCCCTTAATCTGTTCGCGTGAGCATTCCTGTCCAGCACCGCGGCGCGTTACGCGCTGTGCGTGGCGGACTGCTCGCCGTCAGCTCCGCGGCACTGGCCGTCACGGCGCACGCCCTCGCCGACGGCGAAGTACCGGACGCGGCGCTGACCCTCCTGCTCACCGGGCTCATCGGCTGGACCGCGACCGCGCTCGCCGGCAAGGCACGCGGACCGCTTGCCACCATCGCCCTGCTCGGCGGCGGCCAGCTCGTCATGCACCTCGTGCTCACCACGCTCGCCGGGCACGGCATGGCGGACGCCGGTGCCGGGCTCTCGATGACCGCCGCGCACGCCGTCGCCACCGTGCTCACCGCGCTGCTGCTCGCCCGCGCCGACGCGATGCTGCTCGCGGTGCTTTCGGCCCTGCGTGCCGTCCTGCCGCTGCTGCTCGGCGTCCTCCCGGTGCCCGCGGCGGCCGCCGTCCCGCTGCCGGTCCGCACCGCGAGCCCCGGCCATCTGCTCGACATCCAGCTCCGTCGCGCGCACGGGCGACGCGGTCCGCCCGTCTGCTCCTGAACCCCAGCTTCATCCCCTTTCTCCGGCGGATCCCCCGAGATTCCCGCCACCCCCATACCCCGTTCAGGAGTTTTCCGTGTCCAAGCACGTCTTCAAGCGCGCCGGTTTCCTGGCCGCCACCATCGGCATCACCGGCCTGCTCGGCGCCGGCGTCGCCTCCGCCCACGTCAGCGCGAACGTCTACGGCACCCAGCCGACGAAGGGCGGGTACGGCGCCATCTTCTTCCGGGTGCCGAACGAGGACGCCAACGCGGCCACCGTCAAGGTGTCGGTCGACCTCAAGCCCGAGTACGGCATCGGCAGCGCCCGCACCCGCCCGATTCCTGGCTGGACCTCCGAGGTCACGAAGAGCAAGCTGCCCGCGCCGGTGACCACCGCGTCCGGCACGCAGATCACCGAGGCCGTCACCAAGATCACCTGGACCGCGCAGCCCGGCACCAAGATCGGCCCCGGCAACACGTCGTTCGAGGAGTTCGAGATCAGCGCGGGCGCGTTCCCGGCCAACGTCGACCAGATCGAGTTCCCGGCCGAGCAGACCTACGACAGCGGCAAGGTGGTCAACTGGAACCAGCCGACGCCGCCGAGCGGTGAGGAGCCCGAGCACCCGGCGCCGGTCGTGAAGCTGGCCGCGAAGGGCGCGAGCGGGGGCGCCCACGGCGGAGGGCCCGCAAGCAAGGAAGGCGACCACGCCGAAGCGGCGTCGTCCCCCGACAACACGGCACGCTGGCTCGGTGGCGCCGGGCTCGTCGTCGGCGCGCTCGGCCTCGGCGTCGGCGCGGGCGCGATCCTGCGTTCCCGCCGTCCGGCCGCCACCGGCACCACTGACACCACGAAGAACGAAGAGGGAACCAAGTAATGCGCAAAGCGCTCACCGCGCTGGCGATCACCGGGGTGGCCTTGCTCAGCACGGCCACCCCGGCGCTGGCGCACAACGTGCTGGTCTCGTCCGATCCGGCCAAGGACGCCTCGGTCGCGACCGGGCCGTCGCAGGTCAAGCTGACGTTCGACCAGTACGTGCAGAACGCCGACGTCAACCAGATCGCGGTGACCGGCCCGAACGGCGGACAATGGGCCGAGGGCCCGGTCAAGGTGGAGAACAACGTCGTCAGCGCCCCGCTGCGCGCGCTCGGCCCGGCCGGGAAGTACACCGTCGGCTACCGGATCCTCTCCGCCGACGGGCACGCGGTGACCGGCGAGATCCCGTTCACCCTCACCACCGCGGGCACCGGCACCCCGGCGAGCGTCGACGCGGCGCGCTCCGGCGGTACCGGTCAGCCCGCGGGCGCGGCCCAGCCGTCCTCGGGCGGCGGAGTGCCGATCTGGGTGTGGATCGCGGGGGCCGTCGTGCTGCTCGCGATCGGGCTGACCGTCGCGCTCCGCACCGGCGGCACCAAGGAGAAGGGCCAGTAATGACTCGGGCCGGGACTACCACAGGAGTCCGCTACGCCACGCTGGTCTGCGTGGTGGCGGCGGGCATCGTCGGCGCCCTCATCGGCGTCGCGCTGACCGCCACCGCCCCGGTGCCCGGGGTGGCGCAGGTCAGCGAGGTGGTCTCGGCCGCCATCCCGGTCGTGCGTGTGCTGCTGGATCTTTCCGCGGTGACCACGATCGGGCTGGCGTTGCTCTCGGTGCTGGTCGGCTACGACCGGCCGAAGCTGACCGAACCGATCATGCGGATCGCCCGCCCTGCCGGCGTCGCCGCCGCGCTGGTGTGGGCGGCGACCGCGATCGTGACGCTCATCCTGCAGACCGCCGAGTTCAAACCGGGTTCGCCGAGGCTGTCGATGGGCGACATCGGCAGCTACATCGCCGAAGTCGGTGCCGGGAAGGCGCTCGTCATCGTCGCCGTGCTCGCCCTGCTGCACGCCGGGCTCGGCGCGTTGTCGCTGCGGCACGGCGAAAAGGTGCCCGCCGAGGTGCGGGTCGGTCTCGGCCTGTTCGCGCTGCTGCCCCTGCCGGTCACCGGGCACGCGTCGAACTGGAACTACCACGACTACACGATGATCTCGATGGAGCTGCACGTCATGAGCGCCGTCGCCTGGACCGGCGGCCTCGGCGCGATGGGCGTGCTGCTGGTCGCCAACCGAACGCTGCTCGCCCACGCACTGCCACGGTTTTCGAAACTGGCGACGCTGTGCCTGATCATTTCCGCGGCCACCGGGCTGTTCAACGGCCTCATCGAGATCTCGCTCAACCCGACCATCGGTTTCTGGGCCGGGGTGTTCACCACGCCGTACGGCCAGTTGGTGCTGCTGAAACTGCTCTGCACCGGCGCGATCGCCGTACTCGGCGCGAATGTGCGCTGGCGGCTGATGCCGCAGATCATCCGGCACAACCGCACCGCTTTCGCCGCGTGGGCGACGCTGGAGCTGACCGTGATGGGGCTGGCCTTCGGGTTCGCGGTGGTCCTCACCCGCGCTCCGGTCGTCGCTTCCTGACCGGCACTCCTTGCGCCACTGTGTACCTCGGCTCCGGGCGGCGTTGGCCTACTCCCGGACGAGTGATCAACTTCCCAACCGTTAACACTCCGTGATTGCAACTTGCACATTTGGGGGAAGCGTGATCCATTGGAGGTGACAGGTCGGGCAGAATTATCTACTCTCCGAAGACGATTTTGCTAATGCGGCGAACGGTCTTTTGTCATCGCTGAATGCACGTGCATTTCGCGTATTGAGCGAAGTCAGCGATAGCGCGACCAGCGCGTTCCGGTACGGCCGTGCCGCAGATCGTCCAGTCGCCGGTACAGCTCCGCCCGCACCTGCGGATGGCTGCGCAGAATGGGCAGCACGCTGGTCGTCAGCTTCAGCTCCCGCACCGCCCTGAGCACGGAGAACCCCGGCCAGGCGGTGACGTCGAAGCCGTACGCGGCGGCGAACGCGCGGTACCGCTCCGGCGGGTCACCGAAGCGCGCGCTACCCACGGCCAGCGGCGTCAGGTCCCATTCCGGCGGCCCGACCCCGGAGGAGTCGAAGTCGCAGAGCACCGGGCCGTCCGGGCCGGGAATGAGGTTGCCGGGGTAGGCGTCGCCGTGCACCAGCCCACGCGGCAGCGGGAAGTCCAGCGAGGCCAGCGCGTCATCCAGCTCGGCACAGCGGTCCAGCAGGAAACTCCGGTCGTCCTCGGCGATTTCCTCGGCATCCGACACCCTGGCCCGCACCGCGGCGAGTGGCGCCCACGCGGCGAGCCCGTCCGGCGGGTCGAGTGCGTGGACCCGGCGCAGCAGCCCGGCGAGATCGGCCACGGTCGCCGGACGGCCGGTGCTCGGCACCTCGTGCCAGACGGTCACCAGGTGCTCGCCGACGTGCAGGGGCTGGTCGACGCCGTCGAGCAGGCGGATCGCCGGGATGCCGTGCCGTTCGAAGTGCTTCGCGACCCGGACCACCGTGCCGACGCGATGCCGTAGCCGGGTCGACCCGACGATCCGGACGACGACCGGCGCCGAGGCCAGCGCGTACACCGCGTTGTTCGTGAAGCGCAGCAGCCGCGCTCCGGCGGGGTCGAGTCCGAGCAACGCGCAGGTCGCTTTCAGCGCGCCGTACAGCTTCTCGGGCGTGAATCGGCCGTCCAAGACGGTCCCAGCGGCTCCTGCGTCAGGCCGCGTAGAAATCGTGCAGGCGGCCGGCGAGATCACGTGCGTCGGGGTTGTTGCTGCGCCGCTCGGCTTCTTCCCGCAGCGGCTTCATCCGGTCCTTCACCCGCTCGGACTTGAGGCTCTCGGCGCAGTCGATGGCCTTGCCTCCGACCTTCGCGCCGTGGTCGATATCGCCTTCGAGCAGGTGGTTCGTGGCCAGCGCGCTGAGCATGAACGCCTTGCTGCGCGCCATGTCGTCGTCGTAGGTGTCGACCGCGCGGGTCAGCGCCGGGATGGCGTACTTGGTGTGGTCGGCGTTCTGCTGCGCGAGCACGGTGTGCACGGTGCCGACCATGGCGTAGACGTCGGTCTCGGTGAAGAACTTGACCCAGGACTCGGCTTCGGCGAGGTTGGCCCGCTCGAACTCGTCCTTGCTCCGGCCGAGCAGCTTCACCGCCTGCTCCTCGTTGCCCATCATCGCGTAGGCCCACGCCTCGTTGGCGCACAACACCGAAACCGCCAGTTCGGAGCCGGATTCCTGAGCCGCGATCTGGCCCAGCTGGAACAGCTTCAGCGCGTCGTTCGGCGCGTCCTGGTGCAGGTACACCCGGCCCATCCGGTAGAGCACGTTCGCGACCAGCGGGTGGTTGTCGCCCTGTTTCGCCAGATCGAGCGCGTTGGCGAAGTGCCCGCGGGCGGAGTCGAGCAGGCCGGTGTCGAACGAGGTCCAGCCGGCGAGGCTGTGCAGGTCGGCGAGCGCGACGAAGAGCCTGTTCTTGACCACCTCGGTGCCGTTGGCCTCGAGCATCTGCTGTCCCCACGACAGCTGCGCGACCACCGCGTCCCGGCAGAAACCACCGCCGTACTGGTAATCCAGCGCCCGCAGGGCCCTGGTCGCGGCCTCCACCTGGCGCACGTCGGTCATCCCGATCCGGCCAGGTGCCGGCGTCCTCGCCGGTCCGGCCGACCACGTTCCCGATTCCGGTCCGAACACCGCCGCGCCCATCGTGACCTGGGCAGCGTGCGCGAGGAACCTCCGTCGCTTCACGGATTCGTCCTCCTCCGCCTGCTGGCCGCCGACGGAGCCGACGACCCGTATCGCTGTGGCCTCGTCGTAGGCGAGGCCCATGTATCCACGTTGGACACCCAGTCCGTCGGCGATCCTCGTGAGCACGTCGTAGGCCATGACCTGCCGGCCTTTGAGGATCTCCGACACCTCGGACTGTGACTGGCCGGTCAGCGCGGCGATCTGGCGCTGCGAGATGCCGTGCTTGCGCAACAACCGGTACACGGCACTCACGTCCCGGACGGCCAGTGCCGCCCGCATCTCGGCCTGTTCCCAGGCCTCCGCCGGAACCGTGTGACCCTGCCGGGCCTCGGAACCGGGTCCGTTGCCGCCACCATTGGCGTCCATTGCGCCCCCTCACCGTCCGTCGGGCGTCTGTGAAACAGCGTAGGCAAAGCTCTTGAACCGTGTGAAACAGCGAAACCGCGCCCTGATCGGTCCGGGCGAAGTTCCTCGACCGCTTACCGTGGAACCGCGTCCGGTCACCGCTATGACGCCGTTTCGACCTTCTATCCCACTCGGTTTCACTTCACTGTAGTTGTCAGATCTCCGTCACCGACCGGATACCGGCAGCGATTACGGAGAGCTACGAAAACCGGTCGAGAGGAACCAGCGCCGGACAAGCGGACAGCAGGACTACAGAGCGGAGAAGAGCCAGTGGAGTTCGTGGACTCGATCGCAGCCGGGCACGCCGGTACCGCCATGCGACCTGTGCGGCCGGCGGCGATCACGAAGGCGGCGGCCATGAACACGACGCCACAGGCACCTCGCCCCATCGCCTCCGCGCCCGTCGACCCCCGTACCGCGAGCCTGCGCCGGTACGAAGGCGGGCAGCTGGTCTGGCGCGTCCAGTGCGGCGATCTGATCAGCCGCGAGCGCGCGGTCACGGTTTTCGTCGAAGACAACCAGGTGGTCCTCGTGTCGCCTCCCGGCGAGACGGCGCGACTGACCTCCGGCCAGCTCGGCCAGCTCAGGGCCGCGCTCAACGAAGCCGCCAAGATGGCGGAAAGGTAACGGTGAGCTCTCGATGGATCAGGTACTAGGCCAGGTCCTGCGCAACGCGGTCTGGGAACGCCTCGACATGCTGGCGGACCTCGCGAACCGCGCGGACGCGCAGTCGCTGGTGTCGGTGGCCCGCTCCGAACTGCCCCGGCTGGCCGAAGGCTGGCGCACCATGCTGAAGGCACACGAGCCCGACGAGCGCGGTGACTGCCCGACCTGCTCGACGCGGTGGCACCGCTGCAAGGCGCCGTGCTCGGTCTGGCAGGCCGCGCACGAGCACCTCGTCGCGGGCGGCCTCGCCCCGCAGCAGACGACGAGCACGAGCAGGCTGCGTCCGGGCAGGCGCCGTGCCGCCGTCCCCGGCCAGTCCCGCGGCGGTGCGCCCACGCCCGCCGAAACGACAGGACGGCACGCACTGGTCCCGCCCCGGCGGGCCGCCGCACCGGCCTGACCCGACCCGGCGAGCACGACAGCCTGCCGACCCGCCCCCATCGGCCCGATGTTGTGTTCGCCCCGGCCGAAGCGGACTTGTCCGGATCCCCGACCGTGACAGGTCGACGCTCGGCAACCATCCCGGTCCCCACCGCGATTAATCGAAAAATTTCTGCGAAAACCCTAGCGGACGGCATAATCCGACCGCTAGATTGCGAAGATCATCAACAGTAGGATGCGGTTTTCGTAGATCGCGCCCTACACCCCGCCCACGAGTGGCCCCTTGATTCCGCGGGCCGGTGCCGTTGCACTCCCCTCCCCCGACCGGCACCGGCCCGCGGTTCCACATCCCATACCGGTCAGCTGACCGACTTCACCCGCGTGACCAGGATCCCGGCGATCACCGTCGCGGCGGCCGACGCGGTGAACAACGCCGGATAGCCCCCGAACGACGCGAGGATGACGGTCGTCAGCAGCGGTGCGACGACCTGCGGCAGCGAGTTCGCGATGTTGACGACACCGAGATCCTTCGCGCGGTCCTGCGCGGCGGGCAGCACCTGCGTCAACATCGCGAGCGCGACAGCCATGTACGTGCCGAAGCCGACACCGAGCAACGGGGACGCCGCGAGCGCGACCGGCCACGTCTGCCACACCACCAGCAGGAGCGCGGCGAGTGCCATGACCGCCGACGCGCCGAGGACGTACGGCTTGCGGCGGCCCGACTTGTCGGAGAAGTGCCCGGCGAGCACCGCGCCGATCACCAGCGCGAAGCCGTAGAGCCCCATCATGATCAGCAACCCGGTGTCCGGGTCCGGGTAGTGCACCGCGTCCTTGAGGAAGAACAACAGATACAGCGTCCCGAACGCGTTGCCGAGGTTGATCATGAAGTGGCAGGCCCACGCCCACGCGAAGTCCGGATGCCGCCGCGGGGAGACCCACAACTCCGCCAGCACCTCGCGCACCCGGGTGGACGGACGGAACGCGATCGGCAGCCGCGCGTCCGGTGTCCGCAGCACGAACGCCGCCGCGCCGCCGAGAACGATCGCCGCGCAGACGGCATAGGCCAACGGCAACCCGGCGAGGTCGAGCATGACCACGACCACCGCCGAGCCGAGCACCGTGCCGAGCATCTGCGCGATACCGACGAGGCCGCCGGCCTGCGCGCGCTGGGCGATCGGCACCCGGTCGGCCATCCCGGACATCAACGTCGCGAGCATCCCGTTGAGCCCGGCCTGCACGAGACACCAGCCGACCGTCATGACCGCGACGTCCGGCGCGATCGCCAGCACGAGCAGCCCCGCCGCGGCGACCGTCGCGCCCGCGACCGTCCACGGATGACGGCGGCCGAAGCGCGAGCAGGTGCGGTCGGACAGCAGCCCGATCGCCGGATTCGTCACCATCGCCACGACCGCGCCGACGCCGGTGACGAGGCCGAACACGAACTCCTTGTCCGCGGCGGCGAGCAGTTCCGCCTGTTTCGGCAGCAGCACCTGGATCGGCGCGTAGATCCCGAGCCAGAGCGCGAAATTGGCGGTGAACAGCAGGCTCATCCAACCCGCGCGGACCCGGACGACCGGTTCGGCCAGCGCCTCCGGGATTTCGGACGGCGGCTGCGGGCCCGCGGCGATCTCACTCATGGCGCACCAGTTTCCGGTACCAGTGGAAGGAATCCTTGGGCGTGCGGCGCTGCGTCTCGTAGTCGACGTGCACCAGGCCGAACCGCGGCGCGTAGCCCTTGGACCATTCGAAGTTGTCCAGCAGGGACCAGACGAAATAGCCGCGGACATCCACCCCGGTGTCCATCGCCTCGCGCACCGCGCCGAGGTGCCCGGCGAGGAAGTCGACACGCTCGGGGTCGTGCACCGCGCCGTCTTCGCCGACCTCGTCGGCGAAACTGCAGCCGTTTTCGGTGATGTGGACGGGCGGCAGGTTCTCCTGATAACGCTCGTGGAAGGACACCAGCAACTCGCGCAGGCCGTGCGGGACGATCGGCGAATCGTTGGTCGTCATCGGATAGCCCTCGATCGGGCGAAGTTCGAACGGGAGCGGGTTGCCCTCGCCGGGCGCGGCGACGCCCTGCGGCTCGTAGTAGTTGACGCCGTAGAAGTCGAGCGGCTGCGCGATGGTCGGCAGATCGTCGGCGAATCCCTCGGGCAGATGCGGATGCAGCTGCTCCGGGTAGGTCCCGAGCAGGACGGGATCGGCGTAGAGCCGGTTGATCAGCGCGTCGAGCCATTCACCCGCCGCGCGATCGGCCGGCGTATCGGCGGCAGGCCAGATCGGCGAGTGATTGTTCGCGGTGCCGATGCCCGTGGCGCCGGCGGCGCGCAGCGCCTGGACCGCCTTGCCGTGCGCGAGCGCCTGGTGATGCGCGGTGGGAACGGCGTCGAGCAACAGCGTCTTGCCCGGCGCGTACTCGCCGATCGCGTAGCCATAAATCGACATGACCATCGGCTCGTTGAGCGGAATCCACAATTTCACCCGATCGGCGAATCGCTCGCCGAGGATCGCGGCGTACTCGGCGAACCGGTCCGCGGTGTCGCGCGAAAGCCAGCCTCCGTCGTCCTCGACGGCCTGCGGGCTGTCCCAGTGATAAAGCGTGACGACGGGGGCGATGCCTGCCTCGCACACGGCGTCGATCAGCTTGTCGTAGAAGGAAATTCCCTCCGGATTCGGGGCGCCTTTCCCGGTGGGCTGGATACGCGGCCAGGCGACCGAAAGCCGGTACGCGCCGACGCCGAGTTCGGCCATCAGCGCGACGTCTTCGGGGTACCGGTGGTAATGATCAGCCGCGACGTCGGCGTGTTCACCGCGTGCTACCTTGCCCTCGGTCGCGGTAAAAGTGTCCCAAATGGACGGTCCGCGGCCACCCTCCTTGGTGGCTCCCTCGATCTGGAAGGCCGAAGTCGAAACTCCCCAGAGGAAATCGGGCGGGAAGGTCGGATTCTCCACCGGCTACGCACCTTTCGTCCTGCCACCCGTCCGGGTGAATGTGAAAAGTTCTCATATACTAGGTCGTCGTCCGGGCCGGGGGAAGCCCGTCGGCACGATAAAGTCCCAGATCGGAAAGTGGAGGAGGAACATCAGTGCCCGACGTCGAGGCCTCGAAGGTGTCCGCTGACACCACCCCTCTCCGGCGGCAGCCGGTGCAGCAGCGCAGCGCGAAGCGTGTGGAGCAGATGCTCGACGCGAGCGCCGCGCTGATAGACGAGCTCGGCTACGACGCACTGACCACGACGCTCATCGCGAAGCGGGCGGGTGTCGCCGTCGGTTCGCTGTACCAGTTCTTCCCGGACAAGCGGGCCGTGGTCCAGGCGCTGACCCAGCGCAACATGGAACGCTTCGTCGCCGCGGTGAACGAGCGGCTGACCGAGCTCAGCCCGGAGCACTGGTGGGACGTCGTCGATTCGATCCTCGACATCTACCTGCGGATGCACCGCGAAGTGCCCGGATTCTCCAAGGTCCACTTCGGCGACGTGGTCGACCGCCAGCTGCTCGACGACGACCGCGACAACAACGCCGTGCTCGTCGACTCGCTGACCGACATCCTCAGCGTGCGGGTGGACCGCCCGATCGAGGACCTCCGCTTCGCCATCACCATCGCCAACGAGGCCGCCGACGCACTGCTCAAACTCGCGTTCCGCCGCGAGCCGCGTGGCGACGAGAAGATCGTCGCGGAGACGAAGTACCTGGTGAAGGGCTATCTGGCGAGCAAGTTCGGCGAATGACGCTGATCAGTAAGCGCCTTCCCCGCATTGAGGACCAGAACTGACCTAAACGCTGTCTACCCTCGGCCGGGTCACCGAACGAGGGAGCACACGATGAGCCGAGTCGACCACAACCAACCGCTGGGTACGCCCGTGTGGATCGAGCTTGAGGTGGCGGATCTGCCCGCGACCCAGGCGTTCTACGGGTCCGTTTTCGGCTGGGAGTTCGCCACCGGTGAGCACGGCACCACCTGCCTGCTGCGTGACCTGCCGGTCGCGGGCCTGCGCGAGTCGATGTCCGCGGGCGGCGGCTGGACCGTCCACCTGGCCACCGACGACTGCGACGGCACCGCGAAGCAGGCCGTCGCCGAGGGCGGCACGCTGCTCGAAGAACCGTACGACCTCGGTGAGGAGGCTCGCGTGGCGCTCGTCGCCGACCCGACGGGCGCGCGGTTCGGGCTGTGGCAAGGACGCTCCCGGCCGGGATGCCGGCTGGTGAACGAGCCGGACACGCTGGTGCGCAACGACCTGGTCACCCCCGCCGCCGAACGGGCGCGGGCCTTCTACACCGCGGTCTTCGACTTCACACTGGACGGCAACGACGATCTCCCCGGCGTCGACTTCACCTTCCTGCGCAGGCCCGACGGGCACGAGATCGGCGGCATCATGGGCTCGGCCGAGGCAGCGGCGTCGAGTTGGGCGACGCTGTTCGAGGTCGCCGACGCCGACGAAACCGCGGCGCGAGTCAAGGCCGCGGGCGGGAAGGCCACCGCGCCGGAGGACACGCCCTACTGCCGGATGTCCACGATCACCGACCCGTGGGGCACGGAGTTCTCAGTAGGGGCGCGGCCCTGATCAGCCGAAGTTCTGCTGCTCGCCGCGGTAGGTCGGCACGGTGCGCTCCACCCGGTCGCCGGAGACCAGGTGATAGTGCGTGAACCGCTCGGCGAGTTCGCCCGCCTTCGCGTGACGCATCCAGACGCGGTCGCCGAGCCTCAGCGACCGGGCCGCTTCGCCGGTGACCGGCGTCTGGACTTCGCCCGCGCCTTCGAAACTCAACAGCGAAAGCCCCGAAGGCAGGTACGGCGTTGGGACGCGCGAAGGGCCTGTCGGGCCTGAAGCGATGTAGCCGCCGGAGTAGAGCGTCGCGACGTTGCGCGTCGGGCGGCGCACCACCGGCAGTGCGAACAACGCGGCCGGACGCGGTGAGAAGTGGGCGTAGCCGTCGAAGAGCGTCGGGCCGATCAGCCCCGAACCGGCCGCGACCTCAGTGACCGCGTCCTCCGCGACAGTGGACTCGACGCTGCCGCTGCCCCCGCCGTTCACGAACTCCAGCTCCGCGATCGCCCGCACGGCCCGCACCGCGGCCCCGCGACGTCGTGCCAGCTCGGCCGCCGACCGACGCTGCATCCAGCCGACCACCGCGTTCTTCGGACGGCCGCCGTCGGCGTCGCCGAGCCCGGCGATCTGCCCCTCGTACCCCATCATCCCGGCCAGGCGGAAACCCTTGCGCGCCATGATGATCCTGGCGAGTTCGGCGGCCTGCTTCGGGGTGAAGACCGGCGACCGCCGGGTACCCACGTGCACGCCGGGCAACGGGCGCCACGACGCGTCCAGCTCCAGGCACACCCGGATCTCCGGATGCCCGTTCCCGAGCGCGGCGTCCACCAGATCCAGATGCTCGGCCGAATCGACCATGATCGTGATCGCCGCCCGCGCACGTTCGTCCGCCGCGAGCCTGCGCAGCGCGCCGTAGTCGGCCGTCGGGTACGCGACAACGACGTCGTCGGTGGTGCCCTGCTCGACGTGCCATACGGCTTCGGCCAGCGAGTAGCACATCAACCCGGTGAAGCCCGGCTTCGCGAGCACCCGTTCCAGCAGCGCACGGCAGCGCACGGATTTACTGACCACCCGGATCGGCTTCCCCGCGGCGCGGCGCACCAGGTCGTCGGCGTTCGCGTCGAAGGCCGCCAAGTCGACGACGGCGAACGGAGGATCGAGGTCCTTGGTCGCCGCGTCGTACACCGTCGCACTGGTCACCGCTCTAAAGTACGACAACAAGGCTTGAAACGCGAATACTATTCACTTACTGTTTCGGCACTCACACCTCTGACGAACAGGTGCAGACGCATGACACGGTGGAGCAACTGGGCCGGTACCGCGCACGCCTCACCGCAGCGCGTCCATCAGCCCCGCAGCGTGGCCGACATCGCCGAAACCGTCGCGACGGTGGCCGCCGCAGGTCACAGCGTCCGCGCCTGGGGCAGCGGCCATTCCTTCACCGCGATCGCCGTCGCCGACTCGGACGCGCTCGACCTGACCCGCTGGACCGGCATCGAAAAGGCCGACGTCTCGACCGGGCTCGTGACCGTTCGCTCGGGTACGACGTTGCGGCAGCTCAACGCCGAACTCGACGCACTCGGCCTGGCGATGACCAACCTCGGCGACATCGACGCGCAGACCGTCGCGGGCGCGATCTCGACCGGAACCCACGGCACCGGCGCGAAATTCGGCGGCATCGCCACGCAGATCACCGCGCTCGAACTCGTCCTCGCCGACGGCTCGGTCGTGAGCTGCTCGGCCCAAGAACGTCCGGAGCTCTTCGCCGCCGCGCGGGTCGGGCTCGGCGCGCTCGGCGTCATCACCACCGTCACGCTCCAGTGCGAACCGTCCTTCGTGCTCTCCGCCCAAGAACGCCCGGAACCGCTGGAACAAGTCCTCGAAGGTTTCGACGAGTTCGCCGCGAACAACGACCACTTCGAGTTCTACTGGTTCCCCTACGGGCGCAACGCACTGGTCAAGCGCAACAACCGGCTGCCTGCCGACGCCGAGCGCAAGCCACTGAGCAGGCTGAAGCAGTTCGTCGACTACGACCTCACCGAGAACATCGCCTTCGGCGGGCTGTGCCGCATCGGCCGCGCGGTGCCGAAACTCGTGAAACCGCTGGGCGGGTTCGCCTCGCAGGTGCTCTCGGAACGCGACTACAGCGACGTCTCCCACCGCGTGTTCGTCACGCACCGCGGAGTCCGGTTCACCGAGTCGGAATTCGCGGTGCCGCGCGAGTCCGTCCTCGACGTGCTCGCCGAACTGCGCGCGCTCGTGCCCCGGCTCGAGAACCCGGTGATGTTCCCGGTCGAGGTCCGTGTCGCCGCGGGCGACGACATCTGGCTGTCCACCGCACACGGCCGCGACTCCGCCTACATCGCCATCCACCAGTTCACCGGTATGCCGTATCGCGAGTACTTCGCGGCCTTCGCCGACATCGCGGGTCAGGTCGGCGGCCGTCCGCATTGGGGCAAGATGCATGACCTGGACGTGCACACGCTGCGGACGCGCTACCCGCGCTTCGACGATTTCCTGCGTATCCGCAAGGAGGTCGACCCGGCGGGCGTGTTCACCAACACCTACCTCGACCGGGTCCTCGGGCCACTCACCTAGCGCCTGTTGCTGATTTCCGTTGTGGCACAACGTGGCCAGCCGGGCCGTCAGCAGGCCGCGACGACCTCGATCTCGATCAGCACGCCGGGGATGGCCAGCCGGGAGATCTCGACGGTCGTGCTCGTCGGCAGGTCGCCGGTGAAGTACTTCGACCGCACGGCAACGTAGTCGCCCACCGCGTCCATGTCGGTGAGGAACGTCCGGATATTGACGACGTTGCCGAACGTCGCGCCGTGTGCTTCGAGGATCTCGCCGATCGTCTCGAGGACGAACTTGGCCTGCTCGGCCATGCTCCCGTCGCCGACGAGCCGGCCCGCCGAGTCGACCGCGAGTTGCCCGGCGACGAACAGCAGGGTGCCGTCGCCGATGGTCAGCTTGCCGACGTGGGAATAGGTGCCGACGGGCGCCGGTACGGTCGCGGGGTTGTCGAAAGTGATCTGCATGAACAGCTCCTGTCGCTGCGATCGAATGTCGTCGATGACGTGATGCGGGTCTTGATCGGCCGGCTGTGTCGCCGGTCCGGCCTCCGGCGATCCGGCCCTGCGGCAAGGCTATGGCGGCACAGTGCCATGCGACCAGCGAAGATCTCGCACAGCTAGCATGCGAGTTACGCATGAATAAGGGAGGCCGCGATGGACACCGCCTGGCTGGAGGTCTTCCGTGAGGTCGCGCAGCGTGGGTCGTTCACCGCCGCGGCGAAGGCCATGGGCTACACGCAGTCCGCCATCTCGCGGCAGGTCTCCTCGCTGGAGAGCGCGGTCGACGCGCCGCTGTTCGACCGGCTGCCGCGCGGCGTACGTCTCACTGCCGAAGGCCACGTCCTGCTCGGCCACGCGGAGGCCGTGCTCGACCGGCTCGGCACCGCGCGAAGCGACCTCACCGCCCTTCGCGACCTGGCCGGTGGCCGGCTGCGGATCGGCGCGTTCCCTACTGCCGACGCCTCCTTGGTCCCGCGGGCGATCGCCGCCTTCCAGCACGCCCACGCCAAGGTCACGCTGTCACTGGTCGAAAGCCTGACGCCCGGCCAGCTGGCCCAGCTGCACAGCGGCGACATCGATCTGGCGGTGGTGAGCACCGCGCCGTCCCGACCGCTCGACACCGCCGGTCTCGACCTGCACCACCTGCTCGACGACACGATGTTCGTGGCGCTGCCGCCCGCCCATCCGCTGGTCGGCCGGGGTGTGGTGCGGCTGGCCCAGCTCGCCGAGGAACGCTGGGTCGCCGGCCGCGGCCGGGTGGACGACGCCTTGATCACCGCCGGCACGCTTGCCGGCTTCCGGCCGCGGATCGAGCTGAGGGCCGCCGAGTGGATCGCCAAGCAGGGCCTGGTCGCGGCCGGGCTGGGGATCGCGCTCGTCCCGTCGCTGGCGGTGGACGCGACCCGGCCGGACATCGCGCTCGCCCCGCTGCACCGGGACGACCTACCGGCTCGGGCCGTGTACGCCGCCACGCTGAGCGGCCTGACCAAGCCGCCCGCGGTCACCGCGTTCCTCGAATTCCTGGACGCCGCGGCCGCGGAACTCGCCGACGAGACCGCCGACCGGGTGAACACCTGACCGGGCACTCGCCGAATGACCCGCGAGCCGTGACCCACTACGGCCAGACCCGTTGCACCCCAACGGAAACACCGCAGAAAGAGGCTCTTGGCCTCTTGCCGGGCACCGCCGCGCGTGATCACATCGGAGGGTGAACAGCACGAGCACGGAAGCGCCGTCGCGGCGCCGGATCGCGACCGCCAGCTTCATCGGCACCGCGATCGAGTTCTATGACTTCTACATCTACGGGACCGCAGCCGCGCTGGTGTTCGGCACGGTGTTCTTCCCGAAGTTCTCCACGCTCGCCGGCACACTGGCCTCGTTCGCGACGTTCGCGGTCGGGTTCATCGCCCGCCCGCTCGGCGCTGTCCTTTTCGGACATTTCGGTGACCGGCTCGGCCGCAAGCGGATGCTCATCGTCTCGCTGCTGCTGATGGGCGGGGCGACCGTGGTCATCGGGCTCATTCCGTCCTATGAGGACATCGGGGTGGCCGCGCCGATCCTGCTCGTGATCACGAGGTTCCTCCAGGGCATCGGCCTCGGCGGGGAATGGGGTGGCGCGGTGCTGCTCGCCACCGAGTACGCGCCACCGGGCAAACGCGGGCTGTACTCGGCGTTCCCGCAGCTCGGCCCCGCGATCGGGTTCGTGCTGGGCAACGCGTTGTTCCTGATCCTCAACGCGACGATGTCCGCCGACACCTTCCGCTCGATCGGCTGGCGCATCCCGTTCCTGGCCTCGGCCATCCTGCTGGTCGTCGGCTTCTACATCCGGATGCGCATCGCCGAGACGCCGATCTTCCAGGCCGCGCTCGACAAGCAGGAGCGGGCCCGCGTCCCGTTCTTCGAGCTGCTGCGCCGCCAGCCCGGCGTACTCGTTCTCGCCACGTTGTCGTTCATCCTTGCGCACACGCTCTTCTACACGGTCACGACGTTCGTACTCTCCTACGGCACCGGAACGCTCAAGGTCAGCCGCACGACGATGCTCGTCGCGGCCATGATCGCGGTGTCGATCATGGGCGTGCTGACGCTGGTGTTCGCGGTGTACTCGGACCGGATCGGCCGCAAGCTGCTGTGCACCGGCTCGGCGATCATCGCCGCACTCTGGGCGTTCCCGATGTTCTGGCTGATCGAAACCCGGGAGCCGGTGCTGATCACGCTCGGCATGACCGGCGGCATGCTGTGCTTCGCGATGCTCTACGGCCCGATGGGCGCCTTCCTGCCCGAGCTCTTCCGGGTGCGGTTCCGCTACTCCGGCTCATCCTTCGCCTACAGCGCGGCGGGCGTCGTCGGCGGCGGGGTCAGCCCCATCATCGCGACCGACCTGCTGGCGAAGACCGGCTCGTCCACGCCGATCTCGCTGTACCTGATCGGGATCGCGGTGATCTGCCTGGTCTCGCTGCTGCTGATGCGGGAGACGAAGGACGCCGACTTCACCGACGGCCTGGGGCGGTGATGTTCGCGCTCGACGGCGTGCACGCGGTCGTCACCGGCGCCGCCCGCGGGATCGGCCTGGCGACGGCCACCGCCTTGGCGGGCCAGGGCGCCAAGGTCACGCTGATCGACCGCGACGTCGCGACACTGGCCGCTTTGGACAGTCCACACCGGACGATCGCGTTGGACGTCGCCGACCATGACGCCCTCGCCGACGCCGTCCGGACGTCGTTGGCGGACGGGCCGGGCCACGCGGTGCTGGTCAACAACGCGGCGCTGCTGGACACCACACCGCTGGCCGACCTGACGCCCGAACGCTGGGAGCGGGTCCACACGGTCAACCTGACCGCGGCCCTCACCACGATCCGTGCCGCGATCGAGCCGATGCGGGCGCGCGGCGGCCGGATCGTGAACGTCGCGTCGGTCGCCGGACGTCAGGGCGGCGGACTGCTCGGCACAGCGGCGTACGCGAGTTCCAAGGCGGGCCTGATCTCGCTGACCCGCAGCGCCGCGCGCGAACTGGCCACCGAGGGGATCACGGTCAACGCCGTCGCACCTGGTCCCGTCGATACCGGTCTCATCCACGACCAGGACCCGGAACTCCTGCGCCGCATCCTCGCCGCCGTGCCAGTGGGACGTCTCGGGACGGCCGAGGACATCGCGGCGGCGGTCTGTTTCCTCGCCTCGGCGGAGGCGAGCTGGATCACCGGCGCCGTCCTCGACGTCAACGGCGGCGCCCTGATGGCTTAGGCGGGCTCGAACAACGCGCTGACGGACTCGCCGTTGTGGATGCGGCGGATCGCCTCGGCCATCGCCGGGGCGATCGACAGGATCTTGAGCTTGTCCGTGCGCTCGTCCTCCGGGATCGGCACCGTGTTAGTGCAGACGATCTCCAGGACGTCCTCCTGCGCGCCGATCCGCTCGATCGCCTTCGCGGCGAAAAGCCCGTGCGTACAGGCGACGCGGATCGAACGCGGCTTCAGCTCGCGGAGCCGGTCCAGCAGTTCGAGGACCGTGCTGCCCTTGGCGATCTCGTCGTCGAGGACGATCACGTCACGGCCGGTGATCTCGCCGATCACGGAGCTGATCTGGACGCGGTCATCGGCGAAGCGTTGCTTGGCCCCGGCGGCGACCTGCGCGCCGAGCAGCCGCGCGAAATGTGCGGCCTCCTTGGCGTTGCCCAGATCCGGCGACACCACGGTGGTCTGCGAAAGGTCGTACTGCCGGAAGTACCGGGCCAGCTCCTGCAGCGCGTGCAGATGATCGACCGGGATGTCGAAGAAGCCGTGCACCTGCGGCGAATGCAACGTCATCGCCAGCACCC
Organism: Amycolatopsis sp. NPDC059021; assembly: GCF_042739895.1. Taxonomy (NCBI): domain Bacteria; kingdom Bacillati; phylum Actinomycetota; class Actinomycetes; order Pseudonocardiales; family Pseudonocardiaceae; genus Amycolatopsis; species Amycolatopsis sp. NPDC059021. The sequence continues at coordinate 16,486 of NZ_JBHYIQ010000097.1, read as the reverse complement.
GATTCGCGCCGGCGGTGACCAGCAGATCGGCGACGAGCTTGCCGCCGATCGAGATCCGCGGCGCGTCCTTCTTGTCCGAACGCGCGTAGGAGTAGTGCGGGATGACGGCGGTGATGCGCGCGGCGGAGGCGCCACGCGCGGCGTCGAGCATCAGCAGCAGCTCGACGAGGTTTTCCTGCACCGGGCGGACCAGCGGCTGGATGATGAAGACGTCGCGTTCACGGCAGTTGGCCTGCAGTTGCACCTCGAGGCAGTCGTTCGCGAACCGCTGCACCCGCACGGGAAGCAGGGGGACGCCGAGATGCGCGCAGATCTCCGCTGCGAGCTCGGGATGGGCACTTCCGCTGAAAACGGCGATCTCGCGTGCGCTCACTTCCGACAGCCTAACTGCCCTCCGTCAGAGTGCCGCGAGGGCTTCGGCGACCGTCAGATCCCCGGAGATCAGCTCCAGCGTGCGGCCCGCGGTCTCGGGCGCGTCGAGCAGGCCGACGAGGGCGCGGGCGACGTCCTCACGCGGGATCTTGCCGCGGCCGGTCGAGTCCGAGAGGTACACCAGCCCGGTGCCGGGGTCGTCGGTCAGCTGGCCCGGTCGCAGGATCGTCCAGTCGAGATCGCGGGCCCGCAGATCGTCCTCGGCGGCCTTCTTGGCTTCCAGGTAGACGCGGAATTCCGGGCTGAACGCGGGCGAGTCGAGCTTGTCGGTGCCCATCGAGCCGACCTGGATGTGCCTGCGCACCCCGGCCCGTTCGGCCGCTTCCCCGAACAACGCGGCGGCGCCACGGTCCACAGTGTCCTTACGAGCGGTACCGCTGCCCGGCCCGGCGCCCGCCGAGAAGATCGCCGCGTCGGCACCTTCGAGCACCTTGGCCACAGCGTCCACATCGGACTTCTCGAGGTCGAGCACCACGGCACGGGCACCGACCGCTTCGAGGTCCGCCACATGATCGGGATTGCGGACGATCCCGACCGCCTCGTCCCCGCGCGCGGCGAGCAGCTTTTCCAGCCGCAGCGCGATCTGACCGTGTCCACCGGCAATGACGACTCGCATACCGGCGAGCCTAGTCGCGTCACTCGACGTCCGCTGGCACCTCGGTGGCGCGCAGGAGCTGGTCGTAGACGAGCTCGTTGACGAACCGGGAGACCGGGTCCTCGGCGAGCAGGATCCGCTCGTCGCGGCCCTCCAGGTCGAGGTCGATCATCGCGTTCGGGTCGGCGGTGACGACGGCGAGGCCGTACGCGCGGGCGCGCGGGAGACAGTTGCCGACGTAGTCCTCCGTCAGTACGGCTGGCGATGGCAGAACCATCGCGGCCTCGCCGTAACGTGCGAACGGAACCGCGGAGGCCATCGCGGTGCGCCAGTGCCGGGCGACCGCGAGGACGCCGATGATCTCGGCGGCCGGCGCGGGTGCGGTCGCGGCCAGCTCCGGCCAGGTCCAGGTGTCGACGGTGGCGCGGTCGGCGACGGGACCGACACCCATCGCGATCCGCTCGGCGTGCACGTCGGTGCGCAGCCGCGCGACCACACAGACCTTGCGGCCGAGCATGGTCGTCTCGGGCAGCGCGACACCGTGCCAGCCCAGCAGCGCGGCGGCCTTGCGGGCCAGCTCTTCGACGCTCGCCGGAAGCTCGATCGGCGGCACCACACGGCTGGGCAGGGACCGGCTGCGCTTCGCGCTCCCGGTGACCGCCGAGCTCTCGGTGTTCTGAGGTGTAGCCGCCACGAGTCCGCCTCCTTCAACCCTGTACCGCTCGTGCCAGCGGAAACCGGCACAGGTACTTGAGTACCAGTGCGGCGGCGCGGGGTCTCCGGGTAACGGGAGTGGCTGCGATCGACGGCGCTCAGCGGTCGGTGACCGGTCGACGGGCGGTCGTCAGACTTCGGTCCGACCGTGCCGCCAACCGAGTGAGAGCAAGGTGAGTGGCATTACTGTGCGCCCGCGAACAACTACCGAAGGCACAAAACCAGGGTAGAGCAAAGGAATCAACGTGCTAGACCATTCGGCCCAGTCGACTCGGATTCCACAATGGACGTCGAAGCGGTGACCAGCGAAAGCGGTTGCCGTTGCCCCATCCGTGTTCCCTCACCCGGTTGGAGGTGACTTGCGCCGCAGCGCCCGGGCGGCGCCCGGGTTTATGGTTACTCGTCGGTATACAACCGTGCATGGAGGATGGATGCGCTCGCCGAAGGACTTCTTCGCCCCGCTCGCGCTGGGCGCGCCGGAACCGCTCCGCCAGATCCCGGTGCAGCCGTCGCGGATGATCCACTTCTTCGATCCCGGCAACGAGAAGATGGCCGCCAAGGTGCCGGACATCGCGAAGAAGGTCGACGTCCTGCTCGGCAACCTCGAGGACGCCGTGCGCGCGGACCGCAAGGAGGCCGCGCGCAGCGGGCTGGTGGCCATCGCCAAGGCGAACGACTTCGGGCGGACCCAGCTGTGGACGCGTGTCAACAGCCTCGACTCGCCGTGGGTGCTGGACGACCTGATCACGCTGGTCACCGAGATCGGCGACAAGCTCGACGTCATCATGGTGCCGAAGGTCGAGGGCGCCCAGGACATCCACTACGTCGACCGGCTGCTCGCCCAGCTGGAAGCACGCGCCGGACTGGAGACGCCGCTGCTCGTGCACGCGATCCTGGAGACCGCGAGCGGAGTGGCGAACGTCGAGGAGATCGCCGGCGCGAGCCCGCGCATGCAGGGCATCTCGCTCGGCCCCGCCGACCTCGCCGCGAGCCGCCGGATGAAGACCACCCGGGTCGGCGGCGGGCACCCCGGCTATCTCGTGCGCACCGACCCGGTCGGCGAGGACCTGACCACCGGGCGCACGACGTACCAACAGGACCTGTGGCACTACACGGTCGCGCGGATGGTCGACGCGTGCGCGATGCACGGGATCCTGCCGTACTACGGGCCGTTCGGGGACATCCGCGACGTCGTGGCCTGCGAGGACCAGTTCCGCAACGCGTTCCTGCTCGGCTGTGTCGGCGCGTGGAGCCTGCACCCGGTGCAGATCGACATCGCGAAGAAGGTCTTCTCCCCCTCGCCTGCCGACGTGGCCTGGGCGCGCCGGGTCATCGCCGAGATGGGCGACGGCACGGGCGCGGTCATGATCGACGGGAAGATGCAGGACGACGCGTCGGTGAAGCAGTGCCGGGTGGTCGCCGAGCTGGCCGACGCGCTGGCCGCCGACGATCCCGAACTCGCCGCGGCCTATGACGCGGCCACCAAGGAGGCTCTGGCGTGACCGAGGTCAAACCGCGCCGTTCGGTGCTGTACATGCCGGGCGCGAACGAACGCGCGCTGGAAAAGGCGAAGACGCTGCCCGCGGACGCGCTCATCCTCGACCTGGAGGACGCCGTCGCCCCCGATGCGAAGGAAGAGGCCCGTGAGCGCGTCTGCGCCGCGGCTTCGTCCGGGGATTACGGCAAACGCGAGGTGACCATCCGGATCAACGGCCTCGACACCGAATGGCACGACGCCGATCTGCGCGCCGCCGCGCAGGCGGGCCCGGCCGCGATCGTGGTGCCGAAGGTGAACTCGGCGGCCGAGGTGCACAACATCGAGCGCGCGCTGGAACTCGGCGGCGCCCCGGAGAGCACGAAGATCTGGGCGATGGTCGAGACGCCCGTCGCGATGCTGCACGCGGAGGAGATCGCGGGCGCGTCGGAGCGGCTGACCGTGCTCGTGATGGGCACGAACGACCTGGCCAAGGAGCTGCACGCGGAGTTCGTGCCGGGCCGCGGGCCACTGCTCGGCGGGCTGTCGCTGGCGCTGCTCGCGGCGCGGGCGACCGGGAAGGTCATCCTCGACGGCGTCTACAACGACGTGAAGGATCTCTCCGGGTTCGAGGCGGAATGCCTGCAGGGACGCCAGTACGGCTTCGACGGCAAGACGCTCATCCACCCCGGACAGGTCGAGCCGTGCAACCGGATCTTCGCGCCGTCCGATGAGGAGATCGACCGCTCGCGCCGGATCATCACGGCGTTCGAGGAGGCTCAGTCCGCGGGTAAGGGCGTCGTGACGGTGGACGGGCGGATGATCGAGAACCTGCACGTGGACAACGCGCGGCGGGTGCTCGCACTGGCCGACGCGATCGGGGCGAGCGCTCAGTAGCAGGTCTGCCCGTAAGGTGAGCCTTATGGCTGACCAACGGCTGACGTCGATCGAGATCGAGGGCTTCACCTCGATCCGGTCGGCGCGCGTCGAGTTGAGCGACCTGAACGTCCTGGTCGGCGCGAACGGTGCGGGCAAGAGCAACTTCATCCGCGCCTTCGAGCTGCTGGGCCGGATGGCCGAGCGGAAGCTCGGCCTGTTCGTCGGGGTGAACGGCGGCGCGAACATGCTGCTCAACCACGCCGGCGACCCACCGAGGATCCGGATCCTTCTCGACGCCACGAACAGCGGCTACGAAGCGACGTTGGTGCCGACCGTCGAAGACGCATTCGTGTTCGAGAGCGAAGGTCTTCGGCGAGACACCGCGGATTCCGAAGCGTCGAACTCCACTCCGGGCGCCAGCGGTTACCCTGAATCGCAGCTCCATGAGCCTCGCGCAATCGAGTTGCTTCAGGGCTGTCGTGTTTTTCATTTCCACGACACCAGCTTCGATGCGCCGGTAAAGACTCGGACGTCCACTGCGGACAACGTCTCGCTGCGTTCCGACGCGGGAAACCTCGCAGCGGTACTTCTCGCACTGCGGACCGGCGAAGACCGCGCGGCCAAGGTCGCCTACCGGCGTATCGTGGGAGCCATTCGCCTGGTCGCGCCGTTTTTCGACGACTTCGTCCTGCAGCCGGAAGGCGGCACGGAGTACATCCGCATTCGCTGGCAACAACAAGGCTCCGATGCGGTTTTCTCCGCGAACCAGATGTCGGACGGCACGCTTCGCTTCGTCTGCCTGGCGACCTTGCTTCTTCAGCCGAAGCTGCCCGGCTTGGTCGTGCTCGACGAGCCCGAGCTGGGGCTCCACCCCTATGCCATCGTCCAGCTTGCCGACATGCTGCGCCAAGCGGCCGCCCGGAGTCAGGTCCTGATCGCCACCCAATCCGTCACGCTGATGAACCAGTTCACGGCGAGCGACCTCGTCGTCGTCGAACGAGAGAACGGGAATTCGGTGTTCACCCGCCCAGAACCCGCGGCGCTGCGAAACTGGCTCGACGAGTACTCACTCGGCGAACTGTGGGAAAAGAACCTGATCGGCGGACAGCCCGGTTCCACCGGCAGCGTGCTGAATGGCTGAACGGCAGCGGCTTCACCTCCTGGTGGAAGGCCAGACCGAGGCAACCGTCGTGCGCGAGGTCCTGCTCGGGTATCTCCAGCGCCTCGGCTGGACAGTCACCTGGTCGGTCGTCCGGACCCAGACGACCTCGGCCACGCATCGAGGTGGAGTGTCGTCCTGGCCGCGACTCCACCGGGAGATCAAAGAACTGCTCGGCCAGAAGAGTCTGGACCTTCTGACCACCCTCTTCGACTTCTACGGCTTCCCGGAGGACGCGCCGGGGATGAACAATCGCCCTGGCGGTTCGGCGAGGGGCGCCGTCGAGCACGTCGAGAAGGCGATGGACGAGGCCATCTGCGACCGGCGTTTTCTTCCGCATCTGGTCCTCCACGAACTCGAGACCTGGGTCTTCGCGGCGGCGGATCAGCTGGGCGAGCTGCGCGGCGACGAGACGCTCGCCGCGCAGCTGCGCCAGGATTCGGCTGACGCGGACGGTGTGGAACTGGTCAACGACGGTCCGAAAACGGCCCCTTCCAAACGCCTCGCCCGATACTGCGCCGACTACCTCAAGACCGTCGACGGTCCCCTCGCCATTGCCGATCTCGGTATCGACCGGCTCAAGGACCGGTGTCCGCACTTCGCTGCCTGGCTGGACGAAATCGAACGGCGCTGACAGCTCACGGCCAGGGGTGTTGTGCCGGGCGGAGGCGTTCGAAGGCGGCGCCGGCACGCAGCACCGCGACGTCGGCGAAGCGGGGGCCGGTGATCTGGAGGCCGATGGGCAGGCCGCCGGAGGTGTAGCCGCAGTTGACGGCGAGCGAGGGCTGGCCGGACATGTTGTACGGCACGGTGAACGCGATGTGCTCCAGCGCGCGGAGCGGGTCGTTCGTCGGCGAGGCCCATTCCGTTGGGGGTGGGCTGACCGGACAGGTCGGCGAGAGCACCAGGTCGAACGGGGCGGTCGCGCGCAGGGCGGCGACACTCACCGCGTCCATCTGGGCGAAGGCGCGGTAGGTGTCCACACCGGACACTTCGGCGCCGCCCTCGGCCCACTCGGCGATGTAGGGCAGGACCTTCGCGCGGCGCTCGGCGGGCAGAGCCGTCATGTCGGACCAGGAACGGACGCGCCAGAAGCGGTCGAGGCCGTCGAGCATCTCCCGGGTCATGAAGGCGGCGACCGGCTCGACGACAGCGCCCGCGGCCTCGAACAGGCGCGCGGCCTCGGTGACGGCGGCGATGATCTCCGGTTCCACCGCGAGGCCCGTTCCGGGATCGAGGTGGAGTCCGACGCGCAGACCGCGCACCGAGGCGTCCACAGTGGACCAGTCGAGGTCCGCTGGTGGCAGGCAGAGGTGATCGCGCGCGTCGGGCGCGGACAGGACGCTCATCAGCAGCGCGGCGTCGGCCACCGTGCGGGTCATGGGCCCTGCGACGCGGCCGAGGAACGGCGGGTCGACCGGGACGCGGCCGAAGCTCGGCTTGAGCCCGGCCAGACCGCACCATCCGGCAGGCAGCCGGATCGAGCCGCCGATGTCGGTGCCCACGTGCAGTGGTCCGTACCCGGCGGCCGCGGCCGCGCCGGCACCCGCGCTGGAACCGCCCGGGGTGCGCGACGGGTCCCACGGGTTGCGCGACGCGGTGTGGAAGCTCGACAAACCCGAGGTCAGCATGCCGTAGTCCGGCATGGTCGTCTTCGCCAGCACGACACCCCCGGACTCGCGGACGCGGGCGGCCGCCGGCGCGTCGGCGGGAGCAGGGACGAGTTCCGTGGCGGCGGTGCCGTACGGGACCGGGGTGCCGCGCGTCGCGATGTTCTCCTTCAGCGTCAGGGGGACACCGTCGATCGGGCCCTGTGGCTCCCCTGCCTGCCAGCGCGCCTCGGACGCCTTCGCGTCCTCTCGCGCGCCAGCCGGGTCGTACGCGTAGAGCGCGTGTAGCTCGGACTCGCGCGCCTCGATGCGGGCGAGGACGTCCTCGGTGACCTCGACCGGCGAGAGTGTGCCCTCGCGGTACGCGGTCACCAGCTCGACAGCGGTCAGATCGGCCAACTCCTGCACGGCGTTCCTCCTCAGCGTCGGTCCGTGAAGGACTCCTTACCGGCGCTCAACGCCGTGAAGGAGTCCTTCACGGAAGGTCAGGCGGGCGGGGTGAAGCGGCCGTCGACGGCGGTCCAGCCACCGTCGACGGCGAGCACCGACCCGGTCACGAAGCTCGACGCGTCCGAGGCCAGGTAGACCACCGCGCCCGCCAGTTCGTCCGGGCGCGCCCAGCGACCCAGCGCACCCTTGGTGGCGTAGGCGTCGTACCACTCCGGGTTCGCCTTGATCTGCGCCGTCAGCGGAGTCTCGACGACGCCGGGCGCGATCGCGTTGACCCGGACCCCAGCCGGGCCGAACTCCGCGGCGGCCGTGCGGAAGAGCTGGACCAGCCCGGCCTTCGTGGCCGAATACGGCCCCTGACCAGGCTCGACGGTGGTCCCGCGGATCGACGAGAACCCGATGATGCTGCCCCGCCCCCGCTCGACCATACCGGCGCCGAAGGCCCGCACGACATCGAAAGTCGCGCCGAGATTCAACGCGATCACCCGGTCGAACTCCTCGCGGGTGTAGTCGAGCAAACGTTTGCGTACGTTGGTCGCGGCGGTCAGGACGACGATGTCGACCTCACCGAGATCGGACACGGCACGCGCGATCGCGTCCGGCGCCAGGATGTCGATCTCGTACGGCTCGCCGACGCCGGTCGCCTTCGCGGCCTCGACGTCCCGGTCCGCGACGACCACCGACGCGCCGTGCGCGACCAGTGCCCGCCCGGATTCCCGGCCGATCCCGCTGCCGCCGCCGAGCACGACCGCGCGCTTACCGTCGAGCCGGAACAGGTTCTCGTAATTCACGCGATCGCCTCGCTTCGCGAGACAGTGTCTGATTCTTTTTGGCGCGTGATATCCATGATTCGCTCGCAAGCATCGCTCATGGCCGCAGCACCGCCATCCTGGTCACGGTCAGTTCCTCGACCGCGAACCGCGGCCCCTCCCGGCCGATGCCGGAGTCCTTGACCCCGCCGTACGGCATGGTGTCGGACCGGAAGCCGGGCACCTCGTTGATCACGACGCCGCCGACCTCCAGCTCGTCCAGCGCGCGGAACGCGGTGTTCAGCGAGCGGCTGAACACGCTCGCGTGCAGGCCGTAGCGCGACGCGTTGACCGCCGCGAACGCAGCGTCCACATCGGACACGGTGCGCAGGCAGACGACCGGCCCGAAGATCTCCTCGTCCCAGCAGTCGACACCGTCGGGGACGTCGGCGAGCACGGTCGGCCGGATCACCGGCCCGTCCGCGCCACCACCCGCGAGCAGCCGCGCACCCGAAGATGTCGCTTTGTCGACCCAGTCCAGGACGCGCTGCGTCGATCGCTCGTCGATCAGTGCCGAGACCCGCGTCTTCTCGTCCCTCGGGTCGCCGATGACGACCTCGCCGAGCCGGGCCAGTACGCGTTCGGTGAACTCCTCCGCGACCGCGTCCACCACCAGCAGCCGCTGCACCGAGATGCACGCCTGGCCGGAGGCGTAGAACCCGCCACGCAGCACCGCGTCGGCCGCGGCGTCGAGGTCGGCGTCCTCGGCGACGACCAGTGCGGCGTTGGAACCCAGCTCCAGCAACGTCTTCGTCGGCGCCGCGTCGCGCGCGATCCGGTGGCCGACCGCGGCCGAGCCGGTGAAGGACACCGCGCCGATCCGCCGGTCGGTTACCAGCGCCGAGCCCACCGAGGCATCACCGGTGACCAGCTGGACCATCGCCGGGACGTCCGTCACCGAACGCACCAGGTGGACCAGCCACAACGTGGCGAGCGGCGTCTGCGGCGCGGGTTTCACCACGACCGGGCAGCCCGCGGCGATGGCGGGCGCGATCTTGTGCGAGGCCAGGAGCAACGGGTAGTTGAACCCGGCGATCCCGACGACGACACCGATCGGCTTGCGCTTCCAGAACCCGACCAATCCGTCGCCCGAAGGCAGCAGATCGAGTGGCACTGTCTCGCCGTGCAGCCGCGAGACCTCCTCGGCCGCCGCCTGCCAGGTGACAATCGTCCTGGCGACCTCGACCCGGCAGTCAACCAGCGGTTTGCCGGTCTCCAGCACCAAAAGCTGCTCGAACTCCTCGCGCCGCTCCGCCAGCGCGGCGGCGACGTCGTTGAGGATCGAACGCCGCGTCCGTGAAGGCAACGCGGCCACCTCGCGAGCGACGGCGACGGCTTCGTCGATCGCCTGTCGCGCCAGCTCCGGCGTCCCGACCGGGGCCTGATCGACGACGCTGCCGTCGTACGGGAACACCACCGGCGCTGTGTCTACTGTGGACGTCCAGCCGCCGCCGATCGGCAACCCGTCGGGGTATTCAGCCATTTTCGCCCCCTTCACTCAGCCGGGCCAGCGCGGCACGCAGGCTGGGCGCGGCCGCGAGCAGCTCCCGGGTGTACTCGTGCTGTGGCGCGTCGTAGACCTGGTCGACGTCGCCCAGTTCGACGATCTCGCCGCGGCGCATCACCGCGACGCGATCGCACACGTGCCGCACCACACCGAGGTCGTGCGAGACGAACACCAGCGTCAACGAGAACGTCTCCACCAGCGACGCCAGCAGGTCGAGAATCTGCGCGCGCACCGAGACGTCCAGCGCGCTGACCGGTTCGTCGGCGACGAGCACGCTCGGGTTCGGCGCGAGGGCGCGGGCGATCGAGATCCGCTGGCGCTGTCCGCCGGAGAACTGGTGCGGATAACGCTCAGCCGCGTCCGAGGGAAGGCCGACGGCGGCCAGCAGTTCGGTGACCCGCTCACGACGCCCATCAGCGCGGCCGAGGGGTTCCGCGACGATGTCCCGGACGCGCATCCGTGGATCGAGCGAGCCCATCGGGTCCTGGAACACGATCTGGAGTTCCGACCGCAGGAAACCGAGCCTGCGTTCCGGCAGCGTGTCGATTCGCCGGCCCTGGAACGTCACGGACCCGGCGGTCGGCTTGTCGAGCGCGGCGAGCAGTCTGACCAAAGTGGACTTTCCGGACCCGGATTCACCGACGATCCCGAAGCGCTGCCCTGGCGCGACATCGAACGACACCCCGCGCAGCGCGTGGACATCCCGCCGTGCGTACCGGCGTTCCAGATCCTTGACCTCGATGATCGGCGTCATCGGCGGGCCTCCAGATCCGACGCGGCCAGCAGCTTGCGGGTGTACTCGTGTTTCGGCGCTGTCAGGACCTCGCGCGTCGTACCGGCTTCGACGATCTCGCCGTCCAGCATCACGAGCACGCGTTCGCACACCGACGCGACCACCGCGAGGTCGTGCGTGATGAACAACAGCGCGCTCTCGCTCGAAAGCCGTGCGCGGATGAGGTCGAGGATCTGCGCCTGCACGGTGACGTCGAGCGCGGTGGTCGGCTCGTCGCAGATGAGCAGCTTCGGGTTGTTCGCCAGCGCGATCGCGAGGACGACGCGCTGACGCTGTCCGCCCGACAGCTGATGCGGATACGCGCGGGACGTCCCGGGCAGGCCGACGGATTCGAGCAGTTCCTCGGCGGCTTTGCCGGGGTCGCGTCGCGTGCCGTGGATCCGGATCGGCTCGGCGACCTGCCTGCCGACACGCATCGCGGGATTGAGCGCCGTCATCGGCTCCTGGAACACCATGGACAGGTCGTTGCCACGCAGCCGCGAAATGTCCTTTTCGGACACTCCGAGCAGCTCGCGCCCGTCGAGCTTGATCGACCCGGTCGCCGTCAGCTCCTCCGGCAGCAGCCCCATCACGGACAACGCCGTCAGCGACTTCCCCGACCCGGACTCACCGATGAGCCCGACCCGCTCGCCCGCCCCGATCTCGAACGACACATCCCTGACGAGCCCTGCCACGGTGAGCCCGCGCACTTCCAGCGTCGGAGGTCTCTGAAGGCCACCTTCAGGGACTTGAGTTCCCTCAAGGTGGCCTTCAGAGGCTTTGACGTCGCTCATAGCCGGGCCGCCAATCGGGGGTCGAGACGATCGCGCAGGCCGTCGCCGAGGAGGTTGAAGCCGAGGACGGCGACGGCGATCGCGATACCGGGTACCAAGGCGAGCCGCGGATACGACGTCAGGAGTTCCTGCGATTCCTGGAGCATCCGGCCCCACGACGGCGTCGGCGGCCGGGTGCCGAACCCGAGGAACGACAGCGCGGTCTCGGCGAGCACGGCGATCGCGAACGACACGGACGCCTGCACGATCAGCAGTCCGGCGATGTTCGGGACCACGTGACGTACGGCGATGTTCAGCCGTGACCGCCCCGCCGAGCGCGCCGCGAGCACGAACTCGCTGCTCAGGATCTGCAAGGCGCCGGACCGGGCGATCCGCGCGAAGGACGGGATCGTCGCGATGCCGATCGCGACCATCGCGGTCAGCGTGTCCGCCCCGAACACCGCGCCGAACATGATCGCCAGCAGCAGCGCGGGAAACGCGAGCACGAGGTCGTTGACCCGCATGACGAACTCGCCGAGCCAGCGCGGCGTCATCGCGGCGAAGATCCCGAGCGGGGTGCCGATCACCGCGGCGATCCCGACCGCGACCACGCCGACGTACAGCGTCGTGCGCGCGCCGACCATGATCTGGCTGAAGACGTCACGGCCGAATTTGTCGGTACCGAACAAGTTCTCGCCGCCGGGTCCGAGCAGCCGGTGCGCCGCGTCGACCTTGACCGGATCGTGCGGCGTCCACAGGAACGACACCAGCGCCGCGAGCACGACGAGCCCGACCAGCACCAGCCCGACGATCAGGCTGCCGTTGCGGTTCCGGGTGACCACGGCCATCACGAACCCCGCAATCTCGGGTCGAGCACCGTGTACAGCACGTCGACCACGAAGTTCACCAGCAGCACACCCACCACCAGCACCAGCACGATTCCTTGCACGGTCAGCAGATCCCGCGCCGCGACGGCGTCGAGCAGCATGCTGCCCAGGCCGGGCAGGACGAACACCCGCTCGACGACCACCGCGCCGATCAGCAGCGTCGCGAGTTGCAGGCCCAGCACGGTGACCACTGGGACAGCGGCGTTGCGCAGCCCGTGCCGATACAGCGCCTGCCCGGGACGCAGGCCCTTCGACCGCGCGGTGCGGAGATAATCCTGCCCCAGCGTGTCCAGCACAGCCGAGCGGACGTAACGCGTCACGACCGCGCCCTGCACCAGGCCGAGCGACAACGCTGGGAGCACGAGCCCACGCAGGAACTCGCCGAAATCCTGGTTCGGCGGCGTCCACCCGCCCGAAGGCAGCCAGCGCAGTTGCACCGCGAAGATCTGCACCAGGATGATCCCGGCGAGGAACGCGGGAATCGCGACGCCGATCTGCGACAACCCGGAAACGCCGGCGCCCGAGAGCTTCCGGTGCCGCACCGCGGCGAACGTTCCGACCGGGAGGGCGATCACCACCGCGATCAGCATGCCCGCGCCGACCAGCCACAGCGTCACGCCGAGCCGGTCGAGCAGCTGCGGCCCGATCGCCTCGCGCGTCACGTACGAGCGGCCGAAGTCGCCGCACAGGACACCGCCGATCCAGTCGAAGTACTGCGTGACGAGCGGCCGGTCGATGCCGAACTCCGCACGGGTCTTCGCGACCAGCTCCGGTGTCGCGTTGACGCCGAGGGCGACCTGCGCGGGATCACCCGGCAGCACGGCCATGAAGAGAAAGACCACAATGGACGCCGCGAACACGCTGACCAGCAGGATCGCGATGCGCCGAAGCACCTTGACGGTCATCGCGGCGCCAATCCGGTGAGGTCGAAGGATTCGCTGACCTGGTTCTTCACGAACCCGGTGACCTTCGACTTCGCCACAATCACGTTGGGGAACAGGAAAAGCCAGTCCGCGGCGGCGTCCGCGGTGAGCCGCTTCGCCACCTGGCGCATGTCCGCGACCTGCTGTTCCGGCGTCCCGGTGTCCGCCTCGGCCAGCAACCGCTGGACGTCCTTGCCGTCGTAGCCCCAGTAGTACTTGGGCTTGCCGAACGTCGTGATGTCACGGGCCTCGACGTGCTGGATGATCGACAGGTCGTAGTCGTGGTCGGTGAAAACCTGCTTGAGCCACACCGCCGGGAAGTCCAGCGGCTCGATGGTCACGTGCACACCGACGTCGGCCAGCTGTGAGGCGACGACCTGTGCGGCCGACACCGCATACGGGAGGTTCGGAATCCGCAGCCGCAGATCGAGGTTCGTCGCGCCCGCCTCGGCGAGCAGGGATTTCGCCTTCGCGGGGTCGAACGGATAGTACGTCGAAAGGTCCTCGTACCAAGGATCCGTCGGCGGGACCATACTGCCGATCAGCGTGCCGCGGCCGCCCCACGCGGTGTCGAGCAAGGCCTTGCGGTCAATCGCGTACGTGAGTGCCTGCCGCACTCGGACGTCGTTCAGCGGGGCACGCGCGTTGTTCATCGCCATCGTGACCTCGCTGTTCGTACTGCCCTGGACGACGGTGAACCGGTCGTCGCCGGTGAACTGCGGGATCGAGTCCGGCGCGGTGATCGCCGAGATGACGTCGATCCCGTTGGACAGCAGGGCGTTGTTGAGCGCGGTCGGATCCTTGATGTACTTGAGCACCACGGTCCCGTACGCGGGTTTCCGGCCCCAGTAGGCCGGATTCGCCTTGAGCACGACGGAATCACCGCGCTTGCGCGAGGCCACGACGTACGGCCCGGTGCCGATCGGCTTGTTTGCCAGATCCCCGACGCCGGTGCGGCTGAACATCGCGCCGAGCCTGCTGGTGAGGCTGAACAGCCAGCCGTTGCTCGGCTTGTTCAGCACGACACGCGCGTGGTCCGGCGCCACCACGTCGACGTGATCGACGACGTCCATTGTGGACTTGATCGAGATCGTCCAGTCGGTCTTGACGCGCATCAGCGAGAACTTGACGTCGTCCGCGGTGAACTCCGCGCCGTTGCTGAACTTCACACCCTTGCGCAACTGGAAGTCGTACGTCTTGCGATCCGGGCTGATGGTCCAGGACTCGGCCAGGAGCGGCACGATGTGGCTTTCGGAGTCCAGCTTCACGAGGCCTTCGTAGACGTTGTAGAGCAGGGCCTGCGGGATCGCGGTGCCGTCGCTGTGCGTGAAGTCGAAGTTCGCGGGTTCGGCGGTGAAGCCGACGGACAGCGTGTCCGGCCCACCCGAGACGCTCGCGCTGGAGCCCGCCGAGCAACCGGACGTCACCAGCAGCAGCGCGAGTGCCGCGGCGGGAAGCCGGCTCTTCATACGCCCTCCACCATGCTCTGGCGGTACACTGGTCTGACCAGTAACCTTCGCACCGCAGGACGCAGTGGTCAAGGGGGTGCAACGGGATGAGATTCGAACCGGTCGCCCCGGTCCGCGCCTACGAACGGGTCGTCGAGCAGATCGAGGAAGCCGTGTTCAGCGGCCGGCTGAAACCCGGCGAGCGGTTGCCCAGCGAGCGCGAGCTGATGACGCAGTTCGGCGTCGGCCGCTCGACGGTGCGCGAGGCGCTCCGGGTGTTGCAGGCGGCAGAAATGATCCGCTCCCGGCCCGGTGATCCGCGTGGCCCGGAGGTGCTGGCCGCGTCACCGGCCGCGTTGCAGCGCTCCATGCAGCGGCTCGCCCGCGCCGAACACATCGGGCTCGCCGAGTTGCTGCAGTTCCGGATGACGCTCGACGGGTCGGCCCATCTGCTGGCCGCGCAGCTGCGTACCGAAGACGACCTGGCCGATCTGGACGCCGCGCTCGCCGCGATGCGCTCGGGCGCCGAGCAGGGGTTCGCCGAGTTCAGCCACGCCGATGTCGCGTTCCACGAGATCATCGCGCGGGCGTCGGGAAATCCGCTGCTGGTGATCAGCAGTGAGGTCGTGCGCGGTGTTGTCCTCGAACTCATCGAGGACAAGCTGGAGCACGCGCGGGACCGGACCGCACTGATGCGCGCCTGGCTGGCCCACCACGCCGACGTCCTCGAGGCGATCCGCGACGCGGACGGCGGCCGCGCCTCCCACCTGGCCAAACAGGCATTGTACGACAACTACGCCGAATACGTGCCTACGGAGGATCACCGGCTGCTCACTCCTCTGCTGGATTGATGTGCTTACGCCATCCGGCGGACAATCCGGCCACGGGTAACAGGACTCGGGGTACTTGCGACTCCCCCTACACTCATCGCACGTGGGGGATGCCATGGATATGACCACATTTCGGCGACAAGGCGTCGGACTCGCGCTTTCCGGCGGCGGGTACCGCGCGATGCTGTTCCACACCGGGGCGTTGTGGCGGCTCAACGAACTCGGCTGGCTGCCCAGGATCACCACCGTGTCCAGTGTTTCCGGTGGCTCGATCGCGGCGGGCGTGCTGGCGCACGCGTGGCACAAGCTCCGCTTCACTGACGGGATCGCGGAAAATCTCGACGCCGAGTTCGTGCGGCCGATCCGGAAGCTCGCGCGGACGAAGCTCGACGTCCCGGTGGTGCTCACCGCGATGCTGCTTCCCTGGCGCAGCGTCGGGGAACAGCTGGCCCGCGCCTACGCCAAGCATCTGTTCGGGGATTGCAGCCTCGACGAGCTCAGCCCGGACGGCCCGCAGTTCGTGTTCACCGCGACCAACATGCAGGACGGCACGCTGTGGTGGTTCTTCCGGCAGAGCGGACCGCACGGGAAGCTGCCGCTCGCGACCGCGGTCGCCGCGTCCTCGGCGTTCCCGCCGGTGCTCTCCCCGGTGGTGATCCCGAATCCGCTGGAGGACAACCGGAAGCGCAAGGTCGTGCTCGGCGACGCCGGCATGTACGACAATCTCGGCCTCGACCCGGTCGACGGCCAGTGCGCGACGGTGCTGGTGAGCGACGCCGGGAAACGCATGCCGTACGTCAGGAACGTCAAGCGGAGCTGGCCGCGGCAGATGAAGCGGGTGCTCGACGTGGTCGACAACCAGGTGCGCGAACTACGCACCGGCTCGCTGCTTAAGTCCTATGTGGACAAAGATTTCGACGGAACCTACTGGGGCAGCTACGGCGACATCGCGAACTTCGAACTGCCGGACACGTTGCCGGCGCCGGTCGAGAAGACGCACGTACTCGCCGAGACGCCGACCCGGCTGACCAGGCTGCCGGAGATCCTGCAGGACAGGCTGATCAACTGGGGGTACGCCGTCTGTGACGCCGGGATGCGCCGCTGGGTGTGTCCGGACGCAACCGCGCCCGCCGCCTTCCCCTATCCCGCGGCGGGCGTCGGCTGACCAGCGCCTACTGACTGTCCGTGGGGGCCTCCCCGAGGGACTCTGGGTCCCTCAAGGAG
>NZ_JBHYIQ010000096.1:36544-39525 GCF_042739895.1 Amycolatopsis sp. NPDC059021 | reverse complement strand
TCGCACATCCCCGGGGGGGGAGGTATTTTTTTAAAACTCACCGCGGGGGCGCGGGCCGGATCCGCCCACCTTGTGGGCGTCTGACTCCCTCAAGGTGGCCTTACCGGCATCACGGTCCGGGGTGAGAACGATGCGTGCCACACCACTTCCGGGTGCATCCGGACGTCCGGTCACAGAAGGGCTGCCCGCACCTCGCGCAGTGCTTGACGCGGCGCCAGCCGCCGACCGTGACGAGTTCGGCGAGGCCGGCCGCGCCGACGGCCAGCTCGCCGGACTCCGCTCGCGGCGTGACATAGACGATGCGCCAGGCGCTCCCGGTGTCGACGAGCCGCGGCCGCGCGCCGGTCTCGGCGAGCAACTCGTTGAGACGGCACGTGGCCGCGTGCTCGTCCGGGAGCGCCGCGGCGACGTCACGCAACGCCGGGTTTCCTTGTGCCAACAGCCTTTCCGTGACACCCAGTTCAGGGTCCAGCGCGCGGAAAGGCGGCACGACGGCGTGCTTGCGCACGTCAGTCCACGATCGCGACGCCCATCGAGCGGGCCGTCCCGGCGACGGTCCGCATGGCCGCGTCGAGGTCGGCGGTGTTGAGGTCGGGCAGTTTGCGCTCGGCGATCTCACGCAGCTGATCCCGCGTCAGCTTCCCGGCCGTCTCATGCCCGGGTCGTGCGGATCCCTTGTCGCCCAATGCTTTCCGGATCAGGAACGAGGTCGGCGGTGTCTTGAGCCGCAGTTCGAAGGAACGGTCCTCGAACACCGATACGACCACCGGGACGACGTCGCCGCGCTGGGCCGCTGTCGCCGTGTCGTAGGCCTTCTTGACCTCGACGAGGTTGACCCCGGTCTGCCCCAGCATCTTGCCGAGGTCGACGACCGGGGCGTTGCCCGCGTCGAGGTGCAGCGTGACCTGATGGGTTCGTTTCTTCGTCTTCGGTGCCATGCGGGCGACGCTAAAACCTCCAGTTACCGGAGGGTCAACCCGAAGATCCCGGCGGAAGAATCGCGCCGTCGGGAAGGGCGACGTCGCTTCGCAGCGCCTGCAAGGTCTCCAGCTCGCGCTCGATGTCGCGGCGCTTGGTCTCCAGCCGTTCGACTTCCTGGGCGAGCAGTTGTTCCATGACTCCGGTGCGTTCTTCGGGAGGGGCCTCCAGACACGGCAGCAGTTCGTCGATGGTGCCGCTGCTCAGACCGGCGGCGAAGAGGTGCTGGATCATCACGACGCGCTCGACCATGGCGGCGTCGAAGTCCCGCCAGCCGCCGACGGTGCGCTCGGCCCTGATCAGCCCTTGCTGCTCGTAGTAGCGCAGCGAACGGGTGCTGACACCGCTGGCCTCCGCCAACTCACCGATCCGCATGAAGCCCTCCTCCGCCCGTCCTGCCGGTTCCCATTCTTGCAGTTGACACTGGTGTCAGGTTCCACGATCGACGGGCCGGCGCCCACCGTGGGTGCCCGAGCAACCGGAGATCGCCATGACCGTTCGGATCCACCTCTGGTCAGACTACGTGTGCCCGTTCTGCCTCATCGCCGGTGAACTGGTGGCCCGCGTGACCGCCGACCGGCCGGACGTCGGTGTCGAACATCACGCGCACGAACTGCGGCCCCGTCCGGCGCGCACGCTGCGCCCCGAGGACCCGTACCTGCCCGATGTCTGGCAGCGCGCCGTCTACCCGATGGCCCGTCGGTTCGGCATACCGATGATCCTGCCGACCGTCTCGCCGCAGCCCTACACCGAGCTCGCCTTCCGTGGCGCCCAGTACGCCGCGGAGAAGGACCGGGCCGATGCCTATCACCACCGCGTGCTGACGGCGTTCTTCCGCGAGGACCGCGACATCGGAGACCGCGGCGTTCTCGCCCGGTTGGCCGAGGAGGTGGGTCTGGAACCGGCCGGCTACTCGGCTGCTCTCGACGATCCGGTGTACGCCCGGCGGCACCGTCAGGCCCTGGCGGAGTCGGCCCGGATGGACATCACGGTCGTGCCGACGATCATCGTCGGCGGCCGGCGCATCGAAGGCGTGGCTTCCGAAAGCGTGCTCCGCCATGCCCTTGACGAGGCGGCGGCCGCGTGAGCGCCGACGTCACCCGGGACCCCGCCGCACCGCTCAGCCCTGATTTTTCTTGACCGGAGGACTCATCATGCACTGGCTCTACCTCGGCATCGCCGTCGTCTTCGAGATCACCGTCGCCATCGTCGCGGGCAAGGCCCAAGGCTTCACCCGTCCCTTGTGGACCATCGCGACACTGGTCAGCGGCGGCATCGCCACCTACTTCCTCAGCCTGGCGCTGCTCACCTTCCAGGTCGGTGTCGGCTACGCCCTGTGGACCTCCATCGCCGGTGTCGGGATCGTCATCCTCGGCGCTCTCCTCTTCGGCCAGCGCCTCGGCTGGCGCAAGCTCCTGGGCATCGCCGTCGTCATCGCCGGCGTCGTCGGCCTCCAGCTCAGCGGAGCGGCCTGAATCCCGCCACACCGGCCACCTCACCACGAAAGGAATCAGACATGACCAGCACCACCACGACCCTCACCAGCACCGCGCGCCGCACACGAGCATGGCTCGTCCTTCTCCTCGCCGGCGTCTTCGAGGTGGGCTACGCCCTGTCCGTCGGCGGCAGCCACGGCTTCACCGTGCTGCCGTGGTCCCTCGTCGCCGTCGTCTTCTTCCTGCTGACGCTGTTCGCCCTCAGCGTCGCGCTACGCACCATCGACGTCGGCATCGGCTACGCCGTCTGGGCGGGCATCGGTGCCGTGGGAGCGGCGGCACTGGGGCCGGTCTTCTTCGACGAGAGCCTCACTCTGTCCAAGGCCCTGTGGCTGGCCGTGATCATCGCCGGCGTCATGTGGCTGAAGCTCGCCGACCGGCCCCAGCACGCCGAACCGGCTCGCCAAGCCTGACGAGCGGCGATGCCGGCCCCATGCGCCGCGGCGGGCGGGCGCGGGCCCGCGGGGGGGGGGGGGGGGCTCAGCGAAGCGCACCCACCGCACGCTC
>NZ_JBHYIQ010000096.1:0-36534 GCF_042739895.1 Amycolatopsis sp. NPDC059021 | reverse complement strand
CGACCCCCCTCCCGAGGGTGGCGGCGGGCGGCCCGCCGACCCCCGCCCGCCCCCTCGCGCGCGCGGCCGGGGGGGCCCCGCCCCCCGCCGCGGTTCGCACGCACATGGCGCACGAGCAGAACCTGACCATCAGATCCGAGCCGCTGGCACCGTGCCTCGCGCCAGGTAGCCAGGCGTGCCGAGGAAACCGTAGGCGGGCAGGCAGCCTACCGGCTCGTTGCCACCTATTCCTCCGGTCTGGTATGTCGTTAAAACAACCGGTCACGTGCTTGCCCGACTGGTACCTTTCGAGAGCTTTGTCGACTGGGACGTTGCTCGCGGGTGGTTGTTCACGTGAAAGCGGTAAAATCGTTCAAGATAAAGGTTCCGAAGGGCAATGTTGCCGGCCCGTGCCCCGAGGTTCTCCTAAGGTGAGGTTCGTGTGATTTCCGCTATCCTCGCGCTCTCCCCTTAAGGACGGATTTACGAATGACGTTGTCTAGCACAGGTTCGGCTCTGGACAGGTGGGGTTTCGCCGAATGGGTTGCGGCCAGCAAACGAAGCAATGAGTTATACGACCCGCCCGTACTCAATGGCCTCAATGACGCGATCGTCGACATCGATGGACGGAAACTGGTCAACTTCGCGGGCATCGGATTTCTGGGCTGGCAGCACGAACCGGATGTGCTCACCAGCTTCACTGCGGCCGCCGCCGACTTCGGCCTTGTCACCGGTGGGTCGAGGATGACGGCGGGCATCTCGCAACCGCATCGCGATGTCGAGTCATTGCTGTGTGAAATCACCGGCAGGGAGCGGGCGCTGACCTTTGCGTCAGGTCTGCTGGCCAACGTCGGCTTCGTCAACGCCATGAGCGCCCGGTTCTCGTTCGCCGGCGGTCTCGGTGTGGACAACACCGACATGGTGTTCGTGCTCGACCGTGACAGCCACTGGAGCATGTGGAAGGCCGCCGAGAAGTTCGGCATCGGCCGCAACTTGCTGACCTTCCGCCATAATGACACCGCGCACCTGCGCAAGGTATTGGAGAAGGTTCGTGGCAGGCGGGTGGTCGTCGGCTTCGAAACTGTCTACTCGGCTGACGGTACGATCGCGCCGATCGGTGAGATCCTCGACTTGTGCGAGGAGTTCGGTGCGGTCAGCTACGCCGATGACGCCAACGGGTTCATGGTCTACGGAAACGGCCAGCGCCGTTTTGCGCGTGAGTACGAAGATCTACGCAGGGCCACGTTCCTGATGATGTCGTTCTCGAAGTCCGTCGGGCTCGAAGGCGGTGCCATCGTCGGCCCCGCGGACGCGATGCAGGCCTTCGAGATGCTTTCGGGTACTTCGATGTTCACGGCAGCCATCCAACCGCCGACGGCAAGCGCGATCGCCTACGTCCTGCGCCGGATGCTCCACGACCCGGCGGTCGTTGACAACTACCTCGACCGTGTCGACCGGCTGCGTTCGGAGCTGACCAAGACCGGCTGCACCATCAACCCGACGCCGACGTACATCACTTCCATCGCGATCGGCTCCGACGAGATTGCCGCGCAGTTGCGATTGGACTTCGCCGAGTGCGGTTACCTGGTCCCGATCTTCCGCTATCCCGCGGTGAAGAAGAACAACGCCGTCATCCGGCTACTCCTCAACGCCAGGCTCTCGCAAGACCAGTTGGATGGCTTCATCGATACGCTTGCCGCACTCAAGAAGAAGTACGATTTCTGACCCGGTTCTTCGGCTCGGGATGCTATGCGGCGGAGACGATACCGACTGACGCATCTGACCACGCTCGGCGCGATGGAATGTTCGCAGCATGTCGACGGAACCATCGTGGTCCTGTGCGATGCTTCTCCGGTGCCGTTGGTGTGGGTGACAGGCAGCTCGGGGGCCGGCAAGTCGACGGTCTGCGCGCTCCTGAAGAGCCGGGGAGCGCTGGTGGCCGATGCCGACTGGGACGGCTACAACCACTGGGTCGACCGGACGAGCGGACAGGTCGTCGCCGACCCTCCCGACCCGGTGCCGGCAGGCTGGCTCGATCGCTTCGCGTGGAGGATCAGCCGCGCCGACGTCGAGGTGCTCGCGGCAAGAGCACACGGCAAGACCGCGTTCCTGTGCGGAACTGTCGAGAACGAGCCGGACGTGCGGGATCTCTTCGACGCCGTGGTCTGCTTGGTGGTGGACAACGAGACGCTCCGGCACCGCCTCCTGACCCGCACGACCAATGCCTTCGGCAAGCACCCGGAGGAACTGGCAGCGGCACTCGAACACAATGACCGTGCCGAGTCCGCCTACCGACGCCTCGGCGCGACGATCATCGACGGCACACGCCCTCCGGCCGAGGTCGCCGACGCGATCCTCGCTGCCGTCGGCCGCATCGCCTCCACACCCGACCCGAATTAGGTGTGCAGGGTTTGCAAGATCTCGTCGGCCAGGCTCGCGTTGCCGGCGGCGACGAACGTCTGGCGTGGGCTCATCGCTGCCGCGATGTCGGCGAGCGAATCCAGGCGGTAGTCGAGAGGAATCGGATTTCCTTGAAGATCGATCACAGTCCCGCCCGCCGCGTGCAGTACGTAGTGCCCTGGCGACAGGTCCCAGATGGCGAATCCTTTCGCGAATTCCATTGTGGCGTCGGTGATTCCGGCTGCTACGTGGCATAAGCTCACTGAACCGAAGTCGACACCGACACGGCCCTTCTTCTTGCCGTCGTCGGCGGGCGTGCTGAGGGCGCGGAGAAACTCTTCTTGACGTGCGAGAGGGATGAAGCGCTCGTCAGGGCGCATGAGGTAGTTCGTGACCAGCGCTTCCGGCAAACTGGCTTGCGAGGGGCGATCGAGAACGTATTCCACCGCGTCAGCTGTAACGAGGAACGCGCGGTCGACGCCCGCCTCGTCCCGCGCACCGATGTAGAGCTGATTGTGGTGGAAGATGTCTCCGATCACCGACAAGACCGGCCTGGCGATGGAGCGGGAGTAGACCATGATGTGCGTGTAGCCATGGAGGCTGCGTACGGCGAGTTCGCTGGTGTCCAATGGGTCGACCAAAACGCACAGGTCCGGATCGGCGTCCTGCCCGACCACCTCCGGCTCGGCCTCTTCGGACGCGTATACGAAGGAGGGGATATGCGCGACGAGTGCCTCCTTGTAGCGCTCGTGCATCCACAAGTCATAGTCGGAGAGAAAGTTGTCGCTGTGGCGCAGGTTCTCCTGCTCGCCGCGTTCGCCGGTAAGCGCCGCGGAAACCAGCCGTGGACGAATTTCGAGCATCATGGAACGAACCAGGCTGGCGACTTGTGCCGCCAAGGGCGGAATTGCCGTTTCGGTGCTCATCGTCGAGGGCCTTAGGAGTAGTCGTGTTCCGGCAATTGCGGCATCACATGTCGTTTAGCCGTAGTCCTGCCCAGACTGCCAAGCGTGTCACGGGTTCGGAGCGTCGCCTGACGCGGGCGATTGCCCGGATCGTTTCGTGGACCTGAGGGTGATAGCGGGTTTGCTGCGGGGCTATGCTTCGAGCTTGCTGAATTTCGTTGAGCGAGCGGGTGTAGTCGCCGTGCAGGAACCAGGCTCGCGCCAGGTCTATGTGGTAGTGCCCGATCCGGGACGTGTACAGCTTGCCCTTGAGGTCTAGATCCGCGCCGCGTTCGAGAGCTGTTTGCCCGTCGGACATCTCGACGGCGGCGGCGACGCTGTGAATCTCGACGTTGGCCATTGAGAATGAGGTGTCGAAGTTGTCGCCGGGGAGGGCGTGTCTGGCCAGGTCGCGCGCTTCCGCCAGATGCATGTCAGCGTCGCCCGCCCTGCTGAGACGTGCCGCGTTGATGGCACTGGACAAGTGCATCGCTCCGCGGATCTCGATCGCGCGCGTGTCGGATGAGCTCTGCAATTCTGTTGATGCTCTGTTCAACACTGCTTCGCTCGATCGGAAAATACCGCTGAACATCATCGTTTGCGCGCGGCAGTATTCTCCCATCGCGCTCCACAGTGGATCGCCGGACCGCGCACCGGCCCAGCCCATGCGCTCCGCTGCCCACGAGCTCAGGGAAACGTTTCCCATCTTGTACGCGGCGAACATCGCGCATTGATATGCCTGGGCGAGGAGCCTGTAGACGTGCTCGCGGTCGGCTTGGCCGGACACTGTGGTAGTGAGCGCGTGAAGGTTCCGCAAGAGATCCGGAAGCACCGTCAGGGCTTCGGCGTAATGGCTCAGGCGCCCGGCGGCCACCACCTTGTTCAGCAGGTCGGACGTGTCCTCCGGACTGACCGGGCGAGTCGTGATGAGTGGGTCTTCGAACTCGATGATCGCGCGTTCGAGCTCGGGAACCAGGGCTTGACCGGTGTCGTACCGGCCGGTCGCGGCGGCGAAACTGTCCGGCTTCGTGAGGTCGGTGACGAGCAAGTGCAAGGCTTGGGCTGTCGCCGCGATGAACGAAGGTGATGCCGGGGCTTCGCCTTGTTCGACCTTGCGAACGATGCCGAGCGATACATGCGCTCGCGCCGCGAGCTGGCGCTGCGTCAGCCCAGCCAGTTTGCGGGCTTCGGCGACTCGGGGGCCGACCCCGCCGCCACTGTTGTCCTTGCCCACGGGATACCTCCTGGCGCGGGTGGGGAACCTGCTGGCCAGTGTAAGGACCGAGCTGAAAAGACACCGCCCGAGCAGGCTGGGCAAAGCTGCTCGGCGATGCGTTTCCGCTGGTCAAGGGTTTCTTACTTCTTGGGTACTTCGAGCGTACATGATCCATCACGCTAGGTGACATGAGCGACGAACCTGCGATCGACGAATACCTCGAGTTGCGCCGCTTGACGCGGCACAGCTATCACGAATGGCTGTTCGGGAGGGTGCCGGCGGCCTACGGGGCCGGTGCGATGGTCGTCGGCGTTTGTGTCTGGCCCTTCTCGCAATACATGGACAGCCTCCAGGTTGTGTCAGCAGACGAGGTCTTGGCTCTCCGATGGGATCCCGGCCGCGGCATCGTCTGGAAGCGGACCGGTTCGCTGCGGGAGCTTGTCGACCTTCTGTTGGAGTTTCCTCCGCCGCGGCCTCGGCCGGTAAGTGCTGATGTGAAGGATTCGGCGCTGGACGCATCGTGAAACAGAAGGTGACGCCAGTTGTGATTTTTTCTTACCGAGTAACGAGGGGAAGCCGATGGGTGCGGTGATTTATGTCGATACCGCGGCGATTCATCCGGTGGTGGACGGGGTGTGGCATCACACCAGGCTGACGGGTGTTCCGGCGCCCGGCGAGGCCGTCACGATGTTGTGTGGCATTGCGGCGCCGGCGGAGTTCGAGCGGTCGGATCTGCGGGACGGTCACGGGGTACCGCATATGTGCTGGAGTTGCGACCTCGTTTATCGCCGCGAGCACGACCTGGACGTCTGGCCCGGTCATCCGAGGCTGGCGGGGCAGCGGACGCAGAGGGGGCAGCGTGGCCGGTGAGCGGGAAGAAAACGCCAAGCAGCGCGTGACGCCTGCGGCGCTGGGGCTGGGGTTGCGCGCGGCTCGTGAGGAGCGGCGGGCCGGGGTGCGCGCGGTGGGGGCCGCGTTGTCGCATGTGGACCGTTACGAGACGCTCGTGACACGCCTGGCGGAACGCGCCCTGGATGAAGAGGACTCCTGGAGACGCCTCAGCGCCGTGTTCAGTGCCGCGCCGAGGTGAAAGGCGGGAACTCCGGTGGGCGGCGTTCGTTCCAGCTGGCGACGCCCTCGGCGAGATCGGGCCAGGTGAACGAGTCCAGCATCAGCGCCGTCGCTTCCCTCGCCGAGGACTCCAGCGTCAGCGCGGGTTCGCGCTCGATCTGGGCCTTGATCGCCGCCATCGAACGCGGTGAGCTGTGGGTCGCGAGTTCGCCCGCGTAATCCCGCGCGCGAGCAAGGAGTTCCTCCGCGGGCACGACTTCCTGGACGAGTCCGTACTCGAGGGCCTGTTCGGCGGTGAAGACCCGGCCCGAGAGCAACAGGTCGAGCGCTCGTCCACGGCCGACGAGTTCGGGCAGCAGTTTCGCGACGCCGTATTCGGCGATCAGGCCACGACGGGCGAAGGACGTGGTGAACTTGGCGCCCGCGGCGGCGAAGCGGACGTCGGCCGCGCACGCGACGACGAAGCCGAGGCCGGCGCAACCACCGTTGATCGCGGCGATCACCGGCACCCGGACCAGCGCCGCGGCCAGCACGTTGAGGTAGCCGCGGTGCTCCTGCTCGCCGGTCGGCTCCGGCGGTTTCGCCGAGATGTCGCCCAGCAGCCCGAGATCGGCGCCGGGGCAGAAGGCACGGCCGGTGCCGGTGAGCACGACGGCGCGGATGTCCGGATCGGCTTCGGCCCGGCGCAGCAGCGTTCCGTACCGCTCCTGCATGGGGACGTCCATGGCGTTGCTGCGGTCGGGTTTGTCGAAGGTGAGCGTGGCGACCGCATCCGCCACCGCGTAACCGACACCATCCACAGTGGACTCGGCAAGCTGCTCCGGCACGGGTGACCTCCCTTGGTCCGCCCTCATCCTAGCGAGCCGAGGGTTTCCCTGATGTGTTCGCGGAGGTCCCGGACCTCGTGGATTTCGCAGTACCGTCCGGCGTTCCGGTCGAGGGCGCGCAGGAACCGGCCGACGCGCTCGGAGCGGATCAGCTCAGCGCTGTCCACGGCGTCGTTGCCGACCAGCGCGGCTTCGACCGGGTCGCCGGTCGCCATCACCAAGGCCGCAAACTGGAGTTCGGCCAGCACCCTGGCGCGAGGGTAGCGCTCGCCGAACCCGGCGCGGGCCACGGCGAACCGGGCATCGTCGGTGAACCGGCCGAGCCCGCTGGCCTGCAGCGTCGCCAGCGCCTCGCCGGTCTCCCCGGCGTGATGGGCGGCGGTGTACAGATCCGCCCACAGGGCGTCGGAATCGTCGTCCGGCGCCTGGTGGAACGCCTCATCGGCGGCACCGATCGCGCGGAGGGCCTCCTGCCCGCGCAGGTTCGCGGCGAGCGCCTTGGCGTGCGCGGCGTGCAGCATGGCCTGCCTGGCCGGGGACAGGCGGTCGGCGCGGACGAGGGCGTACTCGGCGACAGTGAGCGCCCGGTCGGGCTGGCCCGTCCACAAGGCCAGGCGTACCAGGCGGGCGAGGATCTTCGCCCGCCGGTGCCCGTCGCCCGCTTCCTCGGCGCAGGTGAGTGCGAACCGGAAGTGGCGGTACGCCTCTTCGTGCGCCCCGCTGTCGAAGAGTTTGAAGGCGCAGGTGCCCACGAGGTCCGCGAGCCCCCGGTACAGCCGGCCGCGCAGCCGCTCCGGGCAGTCCGCGCGGACCAGGTGACTGGCCCAGCGTGCCTGCGCCAGCGCGCCCTCGAGCATCGACCAGCCGCCGTGCACCTGGTCCCAGCGGCCGAACAGCTCGGCGGCGCCTTCGACCTCCCGGATGTGGCTGTCGCCGACCGTGCCGGGCACCGGACGCGGGACAGCGGCGGGGAACGCGTCGAGCCGGTCCCCGTGTCCCGCGATACCCGCCCCGTCCGGCAGCGGCGCGACGGCCCGCCGGGTGTTCCGGAATCCGAGCTGGGCGTCGGTGGCCGCGCCCAGTACCGCCCGGAACGCTTCCCGGTAGTGACCGCCGGGCCAGCGGATGACACCTCGTTCGAGTTTGCCGACGTACCCGGCGTCGATCTCGGCTCGCAGCGCGCGGGTTTTCCACAGGTGGGTGTTGACCTGGTCGGCCAGTTCCTGGCGGGACAGGCATTCGCCCGGATGCAGCGGCGAGGGCGTGCGCTCCCTGGCCGCCCGCAGCCGTGTGTTGGGTGTTGTCACGATCAACCTCCCCGCCGACGGTGACACCATCACCCACGGTGAGGTACCTCCGGCCCGATGTCAATCACGGCTGCCGGCGGCTGTCAAGGCCGCGCGGGAATCCTCCCCGAACCCTCCCGGCGTTCTTCCCCGTTCGGCTCCCTCCCGCCGGGGCGGGCACGCGGGCAGGGTAGGACGCGTCGGGGGACACCCCGGGGGCTGGGGGCGGTCGCGTGGGGCGGATGGTTCGCCGCCCCACGCGTACCCGGCACCGCCTGCGAAGACCGTCACACCTTCGAACCGCGAGCCATCGCAACCTGGACCGGCCGGCGACGTCCACAATAAGGACAGACTGGTACGAACGGGTGAGGGTGGGGGAACGGGCTTGCGGGGTTGTGGTCTGAAGCTGGCGATCGCTCTCGGCGTCGTTGTGGTGGTGGTCGCGGCGATCGTCATCGGCGTCGCGCTCACGCGGGACACGGTCGCCACGCCGGGGTGCACGGTGAGCAGGCCCGGCGACAACGGCGCCCAGTCGTCGTACACGTTCACCCCGGAGCAGATGGGGAACGCGGCGACGATCGCGGCCGTCGGCGTCAAGCTGGGGATGCCCGCGCACGCCGGGACGGTCGCGCTGGCCACGGCGTTGCAGGAGTCGAAGCTGCGCAATCTCGAGGGCGGCGACCGGGACTCGGTCGGGCTCTTCCAGCAGCGTCCGAGCCAGGGCTGGGGCACTCCCGCTCAGCTGCGTGACCCGGTGTACGCGGCGACGGCGTTCTACAAGAAGCTCGCGAAGCTGCCGAACTGGGAAAACCTGCCGATCACCGAGGCGGCGCAGGCCGTCCAGCTCTCCGGCGTGCCCGAGGCCTACGCCCAGTGGGAACCGCAGTCGCGGCTCATGGCCGCGGCGTTCAACGGCCAGTACCCGGCAGCGCTCACCTGCCGCAATCTCACCCTCGCCCCGCCCGCGGACCTCGCCGCGGTGGCGGCCGGGGAACTCGGCACCGGCAGGCTAAGCGGGCAGCACCCGGTGCCCGAGGGCTGGAAGATCGCGAGCTGGCTGGTCGGCCGCGCCGCCCAGCTCGGTGTCGACAAGGTGAGTTTCGCCGGGCAGACCTGGACCGCGGAGTCCGGCAGCTGGGCCCCGGATTCCGAGGCGGGACAAGCTCTTTCGCTGCACCAGGCACCGGCCGCGCCGCCGAAGTCCGAGGCTCCGTAGCAGGAGCACGCGAGATCTCCGTTCAAGCACGCGAGATCCCGGTGCGGGCACGCGAGATCTCCATCCACGCGCGAGAGGCCGTCGGGGACGGTGTGGCGTCCTCGCGTGATCGGGTGGAGATCTCCTGTGATCAGGGGGAGATCTCGCGTGGTCGGCGGCTTGACGTCGTCGCGGTCGGCTTCTAGCGTCGGCATACCGACTGGTCGGTGTCCAAAGGAGGCCACTGGGTGAGCTGGTACGAGGACAAGCCGTGGCTCGCGAGCTACGACGAACGGATGAAAGCCGCCGGGCCGGTCGAGGCGACGACGCTGCCGGCGGTGTTCCGGCGGAGCGTCGAACGCGCACCGGGCAGAACCGCCATCGCGTACTTCGACGCCGCACTGTCCTATCAGGACGTCGACGAGCTTTCCGACGGCATCGCAAGGCATCTGCGCGCGTCCGGTTTCGGGCGCGGCGACCGGCTCGCGATCGTGCTGCAGAACATCCCGCAGTTCGTCCTCACCCTGCTCGGCGCCTGGAAGGCGGGCGGCATCGTCGTCCCGGTCAACCCGATGTACCGCGCGGCCGAGGTGACCCACGTACTGAACGACGCACACGTGAAGGCGCTCGTGTGCTCGCAGAGCGCGTGGAACCGCTACCTCGCCGGCGTCGTCCCGGAGAGCCCGGTCGAAATCGCGCTGACCACGAGCGAACTCGAATTCCAGACCCGCGACGACCCGCGCGTGCTCGGCAAGGTGACGCGCGAGCCCACGCCCGGCGCCGACGACCTGCTGGCGGTCGCCCGCGCGAGCACCGGCCCGCGCCCGCCCGACCCCGGGCTCTCGCCCGGCGACGTCGCGTTGATCAGTTACACCTCCGGCACCAGCGGCAAACCGAAGGGCGCGACCAACACCCACGGCAACATCGGCACGAACGCCGCGACGCTGCGCGTGTTCAGCGGGCTGCCCGAGGGCGAGACGCTGTTCGCGCTGGCGCCGCTGTTCCACATCACCGGCATGGTCTGCGAACTCGCGTCGGCGATCGACATCGCCGGAACGCTGTCGCTGGCCTATCGGTTCGAACCCGGCGTCGTACTCGACTCCTTCCTGGAGCACAAACCGGTCTACACGGTCGGCCCGTCGACGGCGTACATGGCGCTGATGGCACATCCCGGCGTCACCCGGGAGCATTTCGCGTCGTTCCGCCTGCTCTATTCCGGCGGAGCCGCGCTGCCGCCCGCGATCGTCGAGGAATTCCGGGAGAAGTTCGGGCACTACATCCACAACGGCTACGGCCTCACCGAGACGACCGCGGGCTGCGTCACCGTGCCGGCCTCCCTCGAAGCACCGATCGACCCGGAGTCGGGGACGATCTCCATCGGCCTTCCCGCGCCGGACACCGTCGTGCGCATCCTCGACGACGAGCGGCGCGAACTGCCGTTCGGGCAGGCGGGGGAGATCGCCGTCGAAGGCCCGATGGTCGTGCCGGGGTACTGGAACCAGCCCGAAGCGACGGAAACCGCGCTGCCCGGCGGAATGCTGCTGACCGGCGACATCGGATTCATGGACGAACGCGGCTGGGTCTACGTCGTGGACCGCAAGAAGGACATGATCAACGCCTCCGGGTTCAAGGTGTGGCCCCGCGAGGTCGAGGACGTCCTCTACACGCATCCCGCCGTGCGCGAAGCCGCCGTCGTCGGCGTGCCGGACGCCTATCGCGGGGAAAGCGTGAAGGCCTACGTCAGCGCGACACCCGGGGTCACCGCGGACCCGCAGGAACTCGTGGCCTACTGCAAGGAACGGCTCGCGGCGTTCAAGTACCCACGGGTGATCGAAGTGCTCGACGAACTGCCGAAAACCGTCAGCGGCAAGATTCTCCGCCGCGAACTGCGGGCGAGGGGGTAGCGCCTGATGGCCGTCGTCGAGACCGTGCGCGGGCCGGTGGACGCGGACGCGCTGGGCCGGGTGCTGATGCACGAGCACCTGTTCGTGCTGAGCCCCGAATTCCTGGCGAACTATCCGGAGCACGGTGGATTCCACGAGGAGGAGCATGTTTCCGAAGCGATCCGGCGCCTGCGGGAACTGAAGGCGGCCGGGATCGACACGATCGTGGATCCCACGGTCATCGGGCTGGGCCGCTACATCCCGCGCGTGCAGCGCGTGGCCGCCGAGGTCGATCTCTCGATCGTGGTCGCGACCGGGCTCTACACCTACAACGACGTCCCGCACTACCTGCGCCTCCGCGGGCCGGGGACGATGTTCGACGGGGACGAACCGCTGGTCGGGATGTTCGTCGGGGACATCAGGAACGGCATCGCGGGCACCGGTGTCAAGGCGGGAATCCTCAAGTGCGCCACCGACGAGCCGGGCCTGACGCCGGGCGTGGAGCGGGTCCTGCGCGCGGTGGCCAGGGCACACCGCGAAACCGGGGTGCCGATCATGACCCATACGCACGCGGGGACCCGGCGTGGCCTGGAACAGCAGGACGTCTTCGCGTCCGAGGGCGTCGATCTGACACGGGTGCTGATCGGCCATTCCGGCGACAGCACGGATCTGGACTACCTGAAGGCGCTGGCCGATCGCGGATCTCTGCTCGGCATGGACCGCTTCGGGCTCGACCAGCTGCTGCCCTTCGAAGAACGGGTCGCGACCGTCGCGGCGATGTGCGCGCACGGCTACGCGAGCAGCATGGTGCTCTCGCACGACGCGTCCTGCTACATCGACTGGGTCGACCACGACAAGATCCCGCTGCTCGCGCCGAACTGGCATTTCCTGCACATCGTCCAGGACGTCCTGCCCGCGTTGCGCGAGCGTGGCGTGCCGGAGGCGGACCTCACCACGATGCTGGTCGACACCCCGAGGCGCTTCCTGAGCGGTGGGTGAGGCGGCAGGGGACCGACCAGCCGGTATGCTGATCGTCCCAGTACCACGAAGGGGGTCGGGCCGTGACCAGAGCGACTGCCCGCAAAACGGGCGACGCGGCCGGAACGCCGGGCGAAGACCAGGCCGCCGTGCCCCGGCGCCTGCTCCAGCACGCCACGAAACTGTTCGCGCAGAAGGGCTTCGACCGCACCTCGGTACAGGAGATCGTCGAGGCGGCCGGCGTCACCAAGGGGGCGATGTACCACTACTTCGGCTCCAAGGACGACCTGCTCTACGAGATCTACGCCCGTGTGCTGCGCGAGCAGACGAAGCAGCTCGAAGGCGTCGTCTCCAGCAACGCGCCCCTGCGCGAACGGCTGGCCGCCGCCGCTTCGGACGTCGTCGTGAGCAGCATCGACAACCTGGACGACAACACGATCTTCCTGCAGTCGATGCACCAGCTCAGCGCCGAGAAGCAGAAGGCGGTGCGGGCCGAGCGGCGCAAGTACCACGAGCGGTTCCGGTCGATGATCGAGGAAGGGCAGGCGTCCGGCGAATTCCGCTCGGACAAGCCCGCCGACGTGATCGTCGACTTCTTCTTCGGGTCGGTGCATCACCTCGGCTCGTGGTACCGGCGCGGCGGTTCGCTGTCGGCGCGGCAGATCGGCGACCACTACGCCGACCTCCTCCTCGACGCCATCCGCCCATCCGGCCGCTCCTGAGCGGGCCCCCGGCGGGGGGCTGCGGTGTGTACGAGCCGTAACTCCGTGATCCGATCAGGGAATAGACGGTGTTCGTACGATGACCGCATGGAACCGAAGACCGCTTCCCCGTGCGCCAGGGCCCTGTCCGCCGCCCTGCGCGGCGTCCGCCTGGACCTCGAGGTCGCACCGGAGCGGCTGGCGGTCATACTCGGCATCGCGCCGTCGGTACTGGCCGCCTGGGAACGGGGAACCGAGGTACCGAGCCCCGAACAGGTCGTGCGGCTGCTCGGCGCGCTCGAGGTCACCGGCCGGCGCTACGAACAGACCCTGCGGCTGGCGCGGCACGCGGGGGAGACCGACTGGCTGGCGACCCTGGCCGGACGACTGCCGCTGGCACAGCAGACCGCGCTCGGCTACGAGCAGGCCGCGGAGCGGGTCACCGTGTGGTCGCTGATGGTTCTGCCGGAACTGCTCCAGACCGCCGAATACGCCCGTGAACTGTGGACCAAGACCGTGATCGGCCCGGAGGAGATCGACACCCGGCTGGTGCTCAGCCTCGGCAGGCAGGAGATCCTGACCCGGCCCGATCCGGTGAAACTGCTCGCCCTCATCAGCGAACACGCCCTCGAAATCCGCGTCGGCGACGACGAGGCGATGACACGGCAGTTCGACCATCTGCTGGCGCTGAGCGAACTCGACAATGTCGCGCTGCGGATCGTGCCCACCGGGACCGGCTTCCACGGGGGCATGCACGGGAACTACGTGCGGTACGAGTTCGACGGGTTCTCCCCGGCGATCTTCCTGGAAAACCATTTCGTGCGGACGTTCATGCACGATTCCGAAGGCGTCCGGATCTACCAGGATCTGTCCCGGCAGCTGCTCGCGAAGTCCTTGTCCGAAAAGGAATCCCGGGCACGGCTCGAAGAGCTGAAGAAGAACTTCAGCGGCTGAGACGGCGACTCGGCCGGGGTTCCCGGCGTCGCCGTGCCGTTCCGCGGCGGCACGGCGACGTTCCGGGAGGAAGAGCACCTCGCCCGTGTGATGTGCCACACATCGGCCATTGCGGGTTCCGTGTGCCCCGCAGGTTCGTCACCGCTTCTAGCAGGCATAACCTTGCCTGGTGAACGGGCCCGGACCGGTTGCCGGGGTCCCTGGGCCTTCGTGTCGCGTGGCGGGGGTGAACACTTCCGGCGGCTCGGGTGAATATGCGATGTGACTAGGGCTGAGCGGTACGCCCCGGCGAGCGGGGTGGACGGTGATGATCGACCGGACTTGTGCGGGCACGACCTTCAGTCGGTCTTCCAGAGCTTGTTCGACAACCACGCCAGGGACGTGCGCCGATATCTGGCCAGCCGCGCCGGACCGGCGGTAGCCGACGATCTGGTCGGTGACACGTTCCTGATCGCGTTGCAGCGCCGGGCCACCTACGACCCGGCACGGGCCAGCGCCCGCGCCTGGTTGTTCGGCATCGCCACCAACCTGCTGCGCCGGCATGCCAGGGCCGAAATCCGGTACCTGCGGATGACCGCCCGCGACCACGGCACACAGGTCACCCACGGGCACGCCGACCGGGTGGCCGACCGGGTCGACGCTCAGGTCAGGGTCCGGGAACTGGCCGCCGCGCTGGCCGATCTCGCCCCCGGGGATCGGGACGTGTTGCTGCTGGCCGGCTGGGGAGAGCTGGATGCCAGTGAAATCGGTGCGGTACTCGATATTCCCGCGGGCACTGTCCGTTCCCGGCTGCACCGGGTCAGACGGCTGCTCCGAGCCCAGGCCACGCCCAAAGCCCTACCCAGTCTGGAAGGAGAGCGCACCGATGACTGAGGACAACGTCCGTCGCCTGTGGACGAACGACGAGCTGGACGAGGCACTGCACTTGCTGCGCGCCGGGGAGCTCACCGACCGGCAGCCCCTGGTCGCCGCCAACAAGGCCCTGCTGAACGCGGTGCGGTCGATCGAGGGAAAGGAGACTCCGGTATCCGAAACCACCCCGTTGACCGAGTTCAGGGGAAAACCGGTGTCCTCCACCGGGCGGCGCTGGTGGATCGGTGCCGCCGCGGCGGCGGTCATCGCCGTCTGTGCCACGACGGCGATCATCGGAGCCGGCCATGGTGACTCCTCGGCCCCGGTAGCCGCGCCGGGGGTGAAGTTCGTGTCGGTGCAGCAGGCACTGAACACCGCCGCCGACAAGATCCATGTCACCGGTGAGACTCCCCTTCCCGCAGGCAAGTTCCGCTATGTCGCGACCCGCACCTGGCTCCTGTGGAACGACAGCAGGATCCCGGCCGCCTTCTCCGGCGAACAGCTGACCCAGACCTGGCAGCCCAGCGACTTCGACGGGCAATGGCTGCTCAAAACCGCGCCCACCGGGAACAGGAAATGGCTCATCGGCACCGAAAAAACGCTCAAGGCCGCCACCGAGCAGATCGAAAAAAGCCACGATGCCGACCTCAACGTGTATTGGCCGAGTGGTGAATGGCGCGCCACGAGCGGAAAGTTCCCCGCCAAGGCCATGGCCATCGTCGGCCGGTCCGCCGACGAATGGGGCGCACCCACCAAACGGCAGCTGGACGAGTTACCGCGTGACCCGCAGCAGCTGTACGACCTCATGGCGGCCGACCTCTCGGTGGTGAACAAACCCAAGCTCGGCGGGGTACTGGACATCGCCACACGGCTGCTCAAGACCGGTGCCGTGCCGGCCGACCTCGAGGAGTCGCTCTACCGCGCCGTGGCCAAGATCCCCGGTCTCAAGGTGACCGAGCAGGTGGCCAACCTCGACGGCCGCACGGGCGTCGCACTGGGCGTCGACCCGGTCGACGGCACCTTCCGCAGGGAAATCATCGTCGACCCCGCTACCGGTGAATTCATCGGGGAACGCCGGACCCAGCTCAAGCCGGATGAAAACGACATCACGGTGGCGGGCATCAAACCCGGCACCGTGACCTTCTCCAGTTCGGTGCGAACCGCCGTCGCCGACGAACAGGGCGCTGTCCCGCCAGGACAGTGACCCGTCGGCCGGCCCGTATCCACCCGAGTTTCCCGATACCCGGCAACCCCTGTATCACCTCACGAGGGAGTACTGATGACACCACGGAGACGGCTGACCGCCGGCGTGCTGGCCACGGTCTGCGCGGCGGCGACCTTGGCGGCCGTGCCCGGCCAGGCGGGCGCGGCCGCCGCGCCGGGCGCACCGGCAGGGGACGGCGACGGCCCTCGGGTCACGTTGATCACCGGTGACCAGGTCAGCGCGCGCAGGGACGCGCGTGGCCACTGGTCACTGGCCATGCGGGACGATGCCCGCTCGGGGCACACGCCGTACGTCCAGTTCGGCGCCCGCCACGGGGACACCACCGACTCGTATCTGGTACCGGTCTCCGCCCTTCCGCTCGTCGAAGCGGGCAGGCTCGACCGGGAACTGTTCAACATCACCGGGTTGATCCGCCAGGGCTACGACGACGCCGGCACCGGCACCCTGCCGCTGCTGGCCGAGTACTCCGACGGCGTGGCCGCCCGCTCGGCCGCGCCGGCCGGCGCCCAGCGCGGTCGCAGCTTCGGCGAACTGGGCTACACCGAACTCGGTGAGTCCAAAAAGGACGCCAAGGAGTTCTGGGCAGGGCTGAGCGCGGGCGGACCGGCCGCGCTGTCCGGCGGGCCGGGCAAGATCTGGCTCAACCACCGGGTGCATGCCTCGCTGGACCAGAGCGTGCCGCAGATCGGCGCGCCGGTGGCCTGGCAGGCCGGTTACACCGGCAAGGGCGTCACGGTGGCCATCCTGGACACCGGGG
The DNA here is from genome assembly GCF_042739895.1 of Amycolatopsis sp. NPDC059021. Taxonomy (NCBI): domain Bacteria; kingdom Bacillati; phylum Actinomycetota; class Actinomycetes; order Pseudonocardiales; family Pseudonocardiaceae; genus Amycolatopsis; species Amycolatopsis sp. NPDC059021. Next base: position 20,266 of record NZ_JBHYIQ010000096.1, on the reverse strand, counting down.
TGGACGCCGGACACCCCGACCTGGCGGGGAAGGTCGGGCAGAGCAAGGACTTCAGCGGCAAGGGCAGCGTGGTCGACGGCCACGGGCACGGCACGCACGTCGCCTCCAGCATCACCGGCTCCGGCGCGGCCTCGGGAGGCAAGTACAAGGGCGTCGCCCCGGACGCCAAGCTGGCCATCGGCAAGGTGCTGAACGACGGCGGCTCGGGCCGTGCGTCCGACATCATGGCCGGCATGGAGTGGGCCGCGCGCGAGGCCAAGGCGAAGATCGTCAACCTGAGCCTGGGCAGCTACCCCACCGACGGCACCGACCCCGAATCGCAGACCGTCAACAAGCTGAGCAAGCAGTACGGCACGTTGTTCGTGGTCGCCGCAGGCAACAGCGGCCAGGACGAGGGGGTGAGTTCCCCGGCCACGGCCGACGCGGCGCTGGCCGTGGGCAGCGTGACCAAGTCCGACGCGCTGTCCCCGTTCTCCGACCGCGGCCCGCGCGTCGGCGACGGCGCGGTGAAGCCGGAGATCGGTGCCCCGGGCAGCGACATCGTGGCAGCACGTGCGCAGGGCACTTCGCTGGGCAAACCGGTGGGCGAGCACTACACCACGCTCTCCGGCACCTCGATGGCCACCCCGCACACCGCGGGGGCGGCGGCCATCCTGGCCCAGCAGCACCCCGAGTGGACCGGCGAGCAGCTCAAGTCCGGGTTGGTCGGTACGGCCAGGGAACTACCGGGTATCGGGGTGACCGCGATCGGCGGCGGCCGGCTCGACGTGGCCGGTGCGGTGACCCAGACCGTGCGGTCCGAGCCCGCGACGGTGAACACCGTCGTGCGGTGGTCGGGCAAGCCCGGCAAGCGCACGGTCACCTACACCAACCCCGGCACCACCCCGGTCACGCTGAACCTGGCCCTCACCCTGTCGGACAAACAGGGGCAGCCGCCCGCCGCGAACCTGGCGAAGATCTCGGCGAACCCGGTCACCGTGCCCGCGGGTGGCAAGTCCACTGTGGACATCACGTTCACTTCGAGGTCCGGCAGGCCCGGCACCTACACGGGTCTGCTGCTGGCCGGCACCGCGGACGGCAAGACGCGGGTGCGCACCCCGGTCGGGGTGCAGGACGAGCCGGAGCTGTACGACCTGTCGGTGAAGACGCTGGGCAGGGACGGCAACGCCCCCGGCGCGCAGGACAACCAGACCTCCGTCGCCGTCAACGTCCACACCGGACAGAGCTTCTTCGGTTACGCCGGGAAGTCGATGCGGGTGCCGCCAGGGGAGTACACCCTGAGCGCGGGGCTCACGGCCGGCAAGCCGGGCGCGCCGGTGGAGATCACCGCGTTCGCCAACCCGGACGTCAAGGTGACCCGCGATACGACGGTGTCCTTCGACGCCCGCCAGGCCAAGCCGGTGGCGGTCCACACGGACCAGACGGGGGCCCTCGACGGTGGGCTGAACGCCCGGCTGGAAACCCGCCCCGAGGGGCCGCACGAGCCGGTGACGCTCGGATTGGCCGCCGGCGCACAGTTCCAGCGGCTCTACGCGTATTCCACCCCGGGGGTGAGCTCGAAGTACTTCCGCTTCACCGAGGACGCGCAGCTGTATCAGCCGTGGCTGGAACTCACCGCGGAAGGGGAACAGCCGCTGGCGGTGGATGCGGGCTTCACGCGGTTCTCCGACATCGTCCCGCCGTCCACCCAGCGGCTGGGCACCGTCTACGGCGGTGCCGGCACACCGGCCGATCTGTCCAAGGTGGACGCCAAGGACAAGCTGGTGGTGCTGGACTTCCCGGACGGCATCCTCGTCACCGAGGCCGGCAAGCGCATCGACAACGTGAAGGCGGCCGGTGGACGCCTCGCGGCCTTCCGCCTCGTCGACGCCGGCGCCTCGGCCAGGCTGCTCGGCGCCGCGGCTGACACCTGGTCGCTGCCGACCCTGCAGGTGAACGGATACACCGCCGACCGCTACGTGGCACTGGCCAAGGCCGGCGGGTCGACCTCCTCGCTGACCACGCGGGACCGCAGCGACTACCAGTACGACCTGTACTACCCGTCGGCGGGCAGCATCCCGGCCAACCTGGTACACGAGGCCAGGGCCGCGGACGTGGCCGCGGTGACCATGGCCTACCACGGCTACGCCAAGGAATTTCCCCCGATGGTGTCCGCGCTCGTGGTGGGTCCGGAAGGGGCGATCGACCGGGGCGGGATGAGTGCCGCGCCCCAGTCCGAGCAACGGCGCTACTTCACCCCGGGTGGCTGGCGACTCCAGGTGCAGGGCGTCGAGTTCTCCGATACCGCCGCCCTCCCCGGCGGGACCCTCGTCGACGGGCCGCGCACCCTGGCGGCGGGCAAGTCCTACCGTATCGACTGGAACGCCGCGGTCATCGGCCCCGCCTTCACCGGCACCACCGGGTCGGGCCGTCCGTGGGTGTCGCAGACCAAGGACTACGCGCTCGACGTCACGTTGCCGGTGTTCTCCGACGCGGCCGGGCACAGCAGCGGCACGGACTACATCTACGGACTGGACCGGGGCACCACCTCGGCCTATCTGGACGGTCGGCTGCTCGGTACCCAGAACTCGCCGGGACGCGGTGTTTTCCAGGCCCCGGCGCGGTTCGGAACGTACCGGATCACCACGGAGGTGACCAGGGACAAGCCATGGTGGCCCGCCTCCACCAAGTTCAGTGGTGAGTGGACGGTCGTGCCCGGCCCGCGGGTGGAGGGCCCGTTGGGCATGCTCGCCGTCGGGTTCGCCCCACCGGCGGACCTGCGCAACATCGTGCCGGGCGGCAAGGAGATCAGCTTCCCGGTGACGGTGACCCGGCAGGATTCGCCGCCGAAGGTCACCGCGTTGTCGGTGGAGATCTCCTACGACGACGGGGCCACCTGGCAACCGGTCGAGCTGACCCCGGACGGTCCTCAATGGACGGCCAAGGTCCGCCACCCGGTGAGCGGGTTCGCCTCCTTGCGGGCCAAGGCCACCGATGACAAGGGCAACGCGGTGAGCCAGACCATCACCCGCGCCTATCAGATCGGCTGAGTGGCCGAGGGCGAGGGTCGCGAATGGGACATCGACGGCGCTGAGCGTCCGTATGTGCCATTCGCGACCCCGCCGAACAGGGCGACCGAGTCCGTCACGGTGGCCCGGCCTAAACGGGCAGGTCGACCAACTCGGCGAGGCGGGCCCGGTGCCGGGCGGGGGTGCCGAGCGCGAGCTCGTCGGCCTTGGCGCGCTTGAGGTACAGATGCGCCGGGTGTTCCCACGTCATGCCGATCCCGCCGTGCAGCTGCACGGCCTCCTCGACCGCGTGGACCGCGATCGGGGCGTTGCGCGCCTGGGCGACGGCGACCGCGACCGGGACGTCCTCGCTGCCGGTGGCGAGCGCGTCGGCCGCATACCGCGCGGCGGCCCTGGCGTTCACCAGATCGGTGTACAGATCGGCCAGCCGGTGTTTCAGCGACTGGAACGAACCCACCGGACGGCCGAACTGGTACCGCGTCTTGAGGTACTCCGCGGTCTCCGTCAGCGCCCACTCGGTGATGCCGAGCTGTTCCGACGCGAGCAGACCCGCCGCCGTGGTCAGCGCGTAGGTCAACGCCGCCGGCGCCTGGGCGCCGGAAGCCACGACCCGCGCGGGTGCGTTGTCCAGGACGACGTCGGCGACGCGCCGCGTCAGATCCAGCGACACCAGCTCGGTCACCGAAACACCCGCGGACGCCGTTTCGACCGCGTACAGCCCCGGTCCGTCCGGCCCGGTGGCCGGGACCACGAGCAGTTCGGCGGCCGACGCGTCCGCCACCTTGCCGACCCGGCCGCTCAGCGACCCGTCGGCGTTCACCGTGACGGCGGAAGGGAATTCCGCGTCCGGGGCGGTGGTCAGCGGCACGGCCAGCGCGCCGATCACGTCACCGGCCGCGAGGCGGGGGAGCAGTTCGGCCACCACGGGCTGGACCGTGTCCGCGCCGAGCAGCGCCGACGTCGCGAGCACGACGCTGCCCAGGAACGGCACCGGCGCCACCGACCGGCCGAGTTCCTCCAGCACCACCGCGACTTCCCGGGCCGACGCGCCGTGCCCGCCCAGCTCCTCGGGCACCGCGAGCCCGGCCGCGCCGAGGTCCGCGGCGAGGGTGCGCCACAGCTTCAGGTCGTACGGTTCGGCAGTTTCGGCCCGCTTCAGCACCGCCGCCGGGGACGCCTGGTCGGTGAGCAGATCCCGCACACTCGCCCGCAGGTCCTCTTCGACCTCGGAATAGAGCAGATCCGGCTCTGCTGATGCGCCCTCGGCGGTAGCAAGTACCTCGGGCTCGCGCGCCTCGCTCATCGGGGAAGGTCCTTCCAGGCGACGTCCTTGTCCACACGCGGCTCCGACGGCATGCCGAGGACACGTTCGGAGATGATGTTGCGCAACACTTCCGAGGTGCCGCCCTCGATCGAGTTGCCCTTCGCCCGCAGATAGCGGTATCCGGGGCTGCGGCGGGTGAAGTCGACCGACTCCGAACGCCGGAACGTCCAGTCGTCGTAGGTCAGTCCGTCCTCGCCGAGCAGTTCGATCTCCAGCCCGGACACCGCCTGGTTCAGCTCGGAGAACGCGACCTTCATCGCCGAGCCCTCCGGCCCCGGCGCGCCGGAGGCGAGCTGCTGCCGCAGCCGGGTCCCGGCCAGCCGCAGCGTTTCCGCCTCCACCCACAGCTTCACCAACCGGTCCTGAAGCTCCGGCGTGCGCAGTTCGGGACGTTCCCGCCAGGTCTTCACCACCGGGGCGATCATCCCGCCCTCACGCGGATACACCGTGCCGCCGATCGCGACCCGCTCGTTCATCAGCGTCGTCTGCGCGACCTTCCAGCCCTCGCCGACCGCGCCGATCCGCTGCGCGTCCGGGATCCGCACGCTGGTCAGGAACACCTCGTTGAACTCGGCCTCGCCGGTGATCTGACGCAGCGGCCGGACCTCGACGCCCGGCGCGGTCATATCGCACAGGAAATACGTCATGCCCTGATGCTTCGGGATGTCCGGGTCCGTGCGGGTGACCAGGATGGCCCAGCGCGCCATGTGCGCGCCGGAGGTCCACACCTTCTGGCCCGTCACGACCCAGTCGTCGCCGTCACGCACCGCCCTGGTACCCAGCGCCGCGAGATCGGACCCCGCGCCCGGCTCGCTGAACAGCTGGCACCAGATCTCCTCTCCGGTCCACAGTGGACGGAGGTAGCGGGCGCGTTGCTCCGGCGTGCCGAAGGCGAGGATCGTCGGCGCGGCCATGCCGAGCCCGATGACGTTCTTGCGCGGCTCGTTGTCCGGCGCGCCCGCCGCGGTGAACTCTTCGTCCACAACGGACTGCAGCGCCCGCGCCGCGCCGAGGCCGCCGAGGCCCTCGGGGAAGTGGACCCAGGCGAGCCCGGCGTCGAACCGCGCCCGCAGGAACTCCAGCCGGTCCATGGCCGAAAAGTCATGCGCGGCAAGGAAATCCGCGACCCGCGTGCGCAGGTCGTCCGCGGTGATGCTGCTCATCGAGCCTCCGTCCGGTACTTCTTCAGCTCACGCCGCGCCAGCGAGCGCTTGTGCACCTCGTCCGGGCCGTCGGCCAGCCGCAGCGTGCGCACCCCCGCCCACATCTCGGCGAGCCCGAAGTCCTGGCTGACCCCGCCCGCGCCGTGTGCCTGGATCGCCTTGTCGACGATCCATTCGACGGTGATCGGCGTGGAGATCTTGATCGCCTGGATCTCGGTGTGCGCGCCCTGGTTGCCCACGGTGTCCATCAGCCACGCGGTCTTGAGCACCAGCAGCCGCTGCTGCTCGATGCGCACCCGCGATTCGGCGATCCAGTCCTGCACGACGCCCTGCTCGGCGATCGGCTTGCCGAACGCCTCCCGCGACATCGTGCGGCGGCACATCATCTCCAGCGCGCGCTCGGCCATCCCGATCGCCCGCATGCAGTGGTGGATCCGGCCGGGGCCGAGCCGTGCCTGCGCGATGGCGAACCCGGCGCCCTCGGCGGCGATCAGGTTCTCCGCGGGCACGCGGACGTCGTCGAACAGGACCTCGGCGTGGCCGCCGTGGTCGCCGTCGGTGTAGCCGAACACGTGCATACCGCGCTTGATCGTCAGGCCCGGCGTGTCGCGGGGGACCAGGATCATGCTCTGTTGCTGGTGCGGGGCGGCGTCCGGATCGGTCTTGCCCATCACGATGAAGATCCTGCAGTTCGGGTTCATCGCGCCGGAGATGTACCACTTGCGGCCGTTGATGACGTACTCGTCGCCGTCCCGGCGGATGCTGGTGGAGATGTTGCGCGCGTCCGAGGAGGCGACGTCGGGCTCGGTCATCGCGAAGGCCGACCTGATCTCGCCTTCCAGCAACGGTTCCAGCCACTGCTTCTTCTGCTCGTCGGAACCGAACATGGCGAGCACTTCCATGTTCCCGGTGTCCGGCGCGGCGCAGTTCAGCGCGGTGGGCGCCAGCCGGATGCTGCGGCCGGTGATCTCCGCGAGCGGGGCGTACTGGAGGTTGGTCAGGCCCTGCCCAAGCCCGCCGGCTTTGGAGGCACCAACAGAGCGCTCGCCGGGGAGGAAGAAGTTCCACAGGCCGCGTTCGCGCGCGGCCTTCTTGAGATCCTCGACGATCGGGGCGGTGACCCAGGGGTCGGTGGCGGCCGCGAGCTGCTCTTCGAAGACCGGCTCGGCGGGATAGATGTGCGAGTCCATGAACTCGAGGAGCTTGCCGCGCAGTTCCTCGGTCTTGGCGTCGAAAGCGAAATCCACGCTACTTCTCCTCTTTGAGAATCTCGTTGCCGTGCGCGATCAGCGGAACGACGGCGCCGCCGACGTTCTCGAATCCCGCCCCGACGGTCTTGCCCTGGCTGAACCGGAAGTAGATACCTTCGAGGATCACCGCCAGTTTGAAGAACGCGAAGCCGACGTACCAGTTGAGCGCGGACACGTCCCGCCCGGACCGCTCGGCGTACCGCGCGACCACCTCGTCCGAGCTCGGGTACCCGGGTGCCGCGCTCGCGGTGGACACGAACTGCGCCGACGCCTTGTCCCGCTCGGCGTAGGCCACCAGCAGCGCGAGGTCGGTCAGCGGGTCGCCGAGGGTGGACATCTCCCAGTCCAGCACGGCGGTGATGCGGTCCTCGCCGTTGACCAGCACGTTGTCCAGCCGGTAGTCGCCGTGGATGATCGACGGCTTCCCCGACGCGGGCAGTGACGCCGCCAGCCGGTCGTGCAGCAGGTCGAAGCCTTCGAGATCCCGGCTGCGCGAGCCGTCCAGCTGCTTCTTCCACCGCCGCAGCTGCCGCTCCAGAAACCCTTCCGGGCGCCCGAAATCGCCGAGCCCGACCGATTCCGGCTCGACCGCGTGCAGGTCGACGAGCGTGTCGACCAGTGCGTCGGCGATGCTCCGCGTCCGCTCGGGTCCGAGCGCGGTCAGTTCGGCCTCGGACCGGTACGGCGTGCCCTCGACGAACTCCATGACGTAGAACCGCGCGCCGAGCACGCCGGGGTCCTCGCACAGCAGCACCGTCTCCGGCACCGGGACCGCGGTGCCGTGCAGGCCCGAGATCACCCGGAACTCGCGGGCCATGTCGTGCGCGGTGGGCAGCACGTGGCCGAGCGGCGGGCGGCGGACCACCCAGCGCGACCGGCCGTCGCTCACCACGTAGGTGAGGTTCGACCGGCCGCCCGCGACGACGTCGGCGCTCAGCTCCCCGGTGACCAGCCCCGGCCGGTGCTCGTCCAGGTGGGCGCGCAGGGCACCCAGGTCAAGACCCGGTGGGTCGGTCCGGCTCATCCGGTCTCCTCGTCGCTCGGTGGTCGGTCTCCCATGCAGAATACCGACCAGTCGGTATGTCGTACAGTGCCGGTCGGGAAACCGGCTCCGGCCTGGCGTTTCCGGCCGGGGCTCAGGCGATGAGCCGGGCGACCATCTCGGCGACGCACGCGGGCTTCGCCTCGCCGTCGATCTCGATGGTCCAGCGCACCACGCTCTGCTTGCCACCGGGGACGTCGGTGATCTCGGCCAGCTCGGCCCCAGCCCGGATCTTCGCGCCGACCTTGACCGGCTGCGGGAAGCGGACCTTGTTGAGGCCGTAGTTGATGCCCATCGTGATCCCGCCGACCCGGTAGATCTTCCCGACGAAGCCGGAAATGAGCGACAGCGTCAGGAAGCCGTGGGCGATCGTCGTGCCGAACGGGCCCTCGGCGGCCTTCCCGGCGTCCACGTGGATCCACTGGTGGTCGTCGGTGGCGTCGGCGAAGAGGTTCACCCGCTCCTGGGTGACGGTCAGCCACTCGCTGTACCCGAGGTGCTCGCCGGCCGCCCCGGCGAACTCGTCGAGGGAAGAGAACTCACGCATCGTCGTCCCTCCCTCAGTCCTTCGGGCCACCGGCCACGTAGATAACCTGACCGGAGATGAACCCGGCGCCGTCGCTGACCAGGAACGAGGCGAGGTTCGCGATGTCGTCCGGGGTACCCACCCGCTGCACGGGGATCTGCGACGCGGCCGCCGCCTTGAAGTCCTCGAAGGACACGCCGAGCCGTTCCGCGGTCGCGGCGGTCATGTCGGTGGCGATGAACCCGGGGGCGATCGCGTTCGCCGTCACGCCGAACTTGCCCAGTTCGATGGCCAGTGTCTTGGTGAAGCCCTGCATCCCCGCCTTGGCCGCGGAGTAGTTGACCTGGCCGCGGTTGCCCAGCGCCGACGTGCTCGACAGGTTGACGATGCGGCCCCACTTCTCCTGCGTCTGGTACTTCTGCACCGCGCGCGTCATCAGGAACGAGCCGCGCAGGTGCACGTTCAGCACCGAGTCCCAGTCCTGCTCGGTCATCTTGAACAGCAGGTTGTCCCGGGTGATCCCGGCGTTGTTGATCAGCACGGTGGGTGCGCCGAGCTCCTCGGCGACCCGGGTGACGGCGGCGTCGACCTGCTCGGCGTCGCTGACGTCGAGCGTGACACCGACGGCCTTGCCGCCGTCGGCGGCGATCGCCTCGGCGCCCGCCTTGACCCCGGCCTCGTCGAGGTCGAGCAGGCCGACGGCGAACCCGTCGGCGGCCAGGCGCTTGGCCACCGCGGCGCCGATGCCGCGGCCTGCGCCCGTCACGATGGCGACACGGGAAGGGGACTCGCTCACGGGTGAACACTCCTCGTCATTGAGAAAAGCGGGGCTGCTGATCCTCAACATACTGAGCAGGCGCTTTGCCGACAAGACAGGGGAAAACTCACCGGACCGGGGATGGATCCCCCGGCGCTCCCGGCCTGTCGCGCCGCCAACCCCGCCCCCACCAGCACACCCGCACCCAGGTCCCGGTCCCCGGCCGGCTCGGGCCCCTCGTGGGTACCTTCGGTCGGCCGGAGGTCGTGACCAAGCGCTCAGTCAGCCCGCCGGCGACGATCGCCTGCCCGGATGAGGCTTTCTCAGTAGCGTTCGGTACGGGCGACGGCTGCTGCGGGCTTCGCGCTAGTCGGTAGGGGCGCGAATGGTCCATTGGGGACGTTCGACGTCGGCAAAGTCCCTTCGCGACACTCCAGTGCCGGGCCCTCTGTCCCGAACGCGCCGTTCGGGACGTTCACCGTCCCCAACGGAGCTTTCGAGACACCAATGATCACGCTGAGTGTATCTTTTGCGGCCGCGATCAGCTGTCGGTAACAGTGGGCCGGGCGCCGGAAGTCACTTCCCTTCTGTGCCGCCGCGTGGTGGAACAGCCGAGAATGTGCGAGTGAACCGCCGGGCGCGTGAATTCACTGGGCCGTTCGAGTGGCAGCATTTACTCGCTGCGACGAATAGCCTTGCTTCGGGATCCGGAACCCGCTCAACGCGTCGCCCGGAACCGCCGGGAATTCACCGTCCCGGCGAGAAGGCTTGGTACTTTGCCGAGCGGGGAAACGGGTTTCTCCGCGCGGTCCGGCGTCTGTGCCTCTTTTTCCGGCAGTTCGTTCCTCTTTGGACAGCGGATCTCGCCATGACCTGCCGCCCGGCTTATCGTCACTGCTTGCCGGGAAAGGACCCACCCGCGACATACCGTTCACGCCAACGAAACCCCTTGAAGCCGGCGGCCTTCGTCGAATCCCCCGCTTCGGTGCTGTGCCGTCCCGTCGCTGGTGCTCCCGACGGCGAACACGACCTCCCTCTCCCTTCCTCCCCTGACAAGGAGTCGACGCCATGACCGATCCCGCCCCCTACGCGGTTGCCGCGCGCACTCTCGTCCCGGACGTCGGCCCGCAGGGCCAGATTCTCGCGACCGCCATCACCACCGAACTCTGCGGCAGCCGCTCCCTCGGCGTCGGCTACGTCGCCATGAACCCGCGGCTCCACACCCACGCGCACCGCCACCGCACCAGCGACATCGTCGTGACCGTCATCGCCGGAACCGCGGCCACCGTCTACGGCGAACAGCTCGAGCACGTCGCGATCCACAGCCCCGGCGACTCCATCTTCATCCCGGCGGGTGTCCTGCACGCCGCGATCAATCTGTCCGACGAGGAGGTCCACGCCGTCGAAACCCGTACCGACCCCCACTTCCACGACGACGACGTCGAACTCGTGCCCGACCTCGACTCCACCGTGAGTGCCGTTGCCGCCCGGATTCAAGCCGACCACGAGGCCGGTCTGCTTCGCTCGCGGCACGACGCCGCCTGAAACACCGAGGATCCGCAGGGAGGGCCTCGCCGGTGATCCGGGCGAGGCCCTCCGCGCGGCCGGGCACGTCAAGGACGGGGTGGCACCCTGTCCTGCGAAAAAAGCCTCAACCGATAGTTCAACGATACGATTCACGTCATGAAGGTGGCCGACGAGAACCTGATCATCGAACTCCGCATGGAGGAGTTGCGCGTGGTCGCTCGCTATTGCGTGGAGAGCGCCGAAGAAGTGTTGGCCCTCTTCGAGCAGGAGCACCCCGGCGACCGCAGGCCCCGTGCGGCCGTCGAAGCGGCGTGGACCTTCGCGGACGGTGCCAACCGGACGAAACTGCAACGAGTCACGGCCCTGGACGCCCACCGGGCCGCCAAGGACGCGGGCACCGAGGCCGCCGAGCACGCGGCACACGCCGCCGGGGACGCTGCCGCCGCCGCATACCTGCACCCGCTCGCCAAAGCGACCCAGGTCGGGCACATCCTGCGTGCCGCCGCACACGCGGCACGCGCGATCGAACTGTCCTCCGGTGGCGACCCGGATGTGGGAGATCAGTACATCGAGCGGGTTCGTCAGCGCGCGACACCGGCTCTTGTCGACGTACTCACACGCTATCCCCTCGCGCCGACTGGCAAGAGCCGCGTCGCGCAGCTCATGAAGAACCTGGACACAGCACTGCGCTCGCGCTGAGACGTGACTCCGCCATGACCGCCCCGCGCACCAAAGCGCCGGCGCTCGAGCTGCGTGTATAACGCCGGCCTATCGGCCGATTGTGATTGTGACTTGGACGAAGCGGCCCGGTCGCGGGGACACTGAAGTCCTGCCGCGCGGCGCCGGGAACCGGCCCCCTCGCCTGGGGGCATCCGCGCGAGGCGCGAAGGTTTCGCCAAGGCTGTTTCCGCCGTTTTCGCCATGCGCGGGGGACGAACAGGCGGAGTGACTGTGATGCGGGCAGGGGAATGTCGCGGGAATCGTGCGCCGGAAAGGGGGGTGCTTATCGAAGGACTTTTCTCGTGTCGCTTCGGAATAGGTTCGGCAACCTCTGGCGGAGAAGAACATGATGACCAAATCACGTCGGATATCGATTGTCGTGGCGGCGCTCGTGCTGGCGATCAGCGCCGTCGCCACTCCCGCGTCGGCCACCACGCAGGCGCCGGCGACCGCGCAAGCCGTCTGTACGAACATGGGGTGGTGCTCGTTCACCTGGAACCACGTCACGGCGGGGGACTGCACCATGGAACGCGCGACCTGGACCCTCAGATCCGACGGCACCGCGTCCTTCGAGGCGGCGATAGTCAGCAGCGACACCAATGACGCCTGGCTGATGTGGGTGGACACCCTGGACGACGCCAACATCATCCTGGCTCCGGTGCATCACGGCGGTGACACCAAATTCGTCGAAGGCACCATCAAGAACCAGTGGCACTGGTGGTTTGCCGGCGGGAACTTCAACGCGGGGATCTTCAACCGGATCAACACCATGCGGATGAGGAGCCACTGCTAGCACCGCGTGCCTCCGATGCGTTTCAGGTGGCTGTGACCAGGTGTTTCGCCGGTCGTGTCGGCGGGGGTGACGGTGGATGAGCGTGCCGCCCGCACGGCCGGCTTCCCGGCCTTCTCCGGAAGGCCGTGTCCTCAGGACCGCTCGCGAACCCGTGCCCCCACGGAGCCCGGTACCAGGCCGCCCTCGGCCATCGCGACGGCGAAACGGCGGAAGGCGGCGACGATGGGGCGTTCGTCGTCGATACGGTGCGCGACCACGGCCTTGCTGACTCCCGCCTCCGGTATGTCCAGGAACCGCAGTGGTGCGTTCGGTACCGGCGGGAACCGCCGCGCGATCTCCGAGCACATCGCCACCACCCCCGGGCTGTGCACGACGGTCTGGGCTATTTCCGGCACGGACCAGGCCTCGGTGACCCGCCGATGGGGTGCCACGCCGTTGCGGAAGTCGTTGAGCAGCCAGTAATCCGCGACCTCCGGCGGCGTCCGCCCTGGATTGGCCGACAGGATCGGGAACGGCAGAACGTCCGCCAGGGTCACGGAATCCGCGTCGGCCAGGCAGTGGCTGTCGTTGACGACCACCACGCGCCGCTCCTCGTACAGCACCGACCAGGCGTGCCGTTCGGGATGCAGCGGCAGCTGGGTGAACGCCACGTCCACCTCCCCGTCCAGCAGCGCGGTGTAGGCCAGCGCGACCGGCAGTTCCGCGCGGAACTCCAGCCGGAATTCCGGGAACGCCTTCGCGAAGGCGGTCAGAATGGGCTGGGTCACCGCGCCGGCACCGCCGTAGACCAGGCCCACCCGCAGTGGTCCGGTGGCGCCGAGGGCGATCGCACGGGCAGCGCGCACACCGTCGGCCACGACCGCGAGCGCCGTCCTGGCCGGTTCGAGCAACGCGTTCCCGGCCTGCGTGAGCGAGGCGCCGCCGGGCGTACGGTCGAACAAAGGGCCGCCGACCGTCCGTTCCAGGGCACGGATCTGCTGGCTCAGCGCGGGCTGGCTGACGTGGAGCCGGGCGGCCGCCCTGGTGAACCCCTTCTCCTCGGCCACGGCCAGGAAATAGCGCAGGCGACGCAGCTCCACCACGATGACCTCCCCGCACCGGCGATCGCTGTGCATCCGATGCTAGCGAGCTTCCGGCGCGGGCAACGTCCGCTCATCGGCCCATTGTGAGCGCGTCCGGGACCGCCGGACGCGCGCTGTGGCCGGAGCACCGTTCCCGGCGTGGGGCCACCGCACTGGGTAGAGTGATCACGGTCCCCCACGCGGTGTTCCAGGAGGCCAGGTGCTCGACATTCAGGAAATTTCCGACCGGCTGGAGATCCAGGATCTGCTGGTGGCCTACGCGACCGCGATCGACACCCGGGATTTCGGCGCGCTGGACCGGATTTTCACCGGCGACGCCCGGATCGACTACACGGCGTTCGGCGGTATCGAGGGCAATCTCGCCGAGGTCAAGGAATGGCTCGCGCAGAGCCTGGCGCTGCTTCCCGCGTTCCAGCATCTGATCGCCAACCCGGACATCCGTATCGACGGTGACCGGGCGACGGGCCGGGTGATGTGCCTGAACCCGCTCGCGCTGCCGGCCGGGGACGGCGATCCGCGGATCGCGTTGCTGGGCATGTGGTACCTCGACGAGTACGTCCGCACCGCCGACGGCTGGCGGATTTCCCGCCGCAGCGAGGAACGCAGCTGGGCACAGGGCCTCGGCGGCGTCTCGAACGCGTCGTAGGGGACAGCGAGACCGCGGACGAGAGTTCTGTGCGAGGATGAACGGCATGACGACCAGAAAGGGCAATGCCGCGTAGGCGCCCCGCGCGACTGCGCGCCGATTTTCCGATCCATCGCGGGCCGGGCCGGCCGCCGATCCGGCAGGTGTCCCGGGTTTCCGCCTCGACGTCGCACGCGATCGCCGTTCTGGAGCGCGCCCGGCTGCGGCCCGGCGCGATCGCCGAAGCACTCGCGGGCTGGTCCCGGTTCGTGCGCGGTCCGGTACGCGCACTCGACGAGTACACACCCGAAGAATGCCCGTGTCCGGGCTGTCAGTGGCACGATCCGGTAGTGCGGCGGGAGACGCTCCGCCTGGCGCTGTTCGCGTTGCCTGTCAGGGCGGCGCGCGAGCTGCGCGCCCTCGTCGAGCCGCTCGACGAGGTCTATCTGTCCCGTTCGATCCCGCTTCCGGCGACGGCGTACATCCGCGCTCTGCTGACGGACAACCCGCTGCGGGCCCATTTCCGGCCGTGGGCCTCACCGGCGGCGAGCGGCGCGTGCGGGTGTCCTGGGACGTCGAGCCGGTCGAGTACCGCTGGCTGATCACCACCGATCCCAGCGGTCACGCGCAGGTGCGCGTCCTGGCGGCCGACTGGGCGCGCACGTCCGGATTGCCGGGAAACGACGGGCGCGTACTCCTGACCGCCGGCCTGCCGCTCCGCGACCTCGTCCATACGGTGGCCACCGCGGCACGGGCGCTGCTCACCCGGTTCGGCGAGGACGAATACGCCGAACGCTGGGCGCGTGGCCCCTTTCCGGGCGACGAGCTGCTCGCCCTCGAACAGTGGTTGCGCAGATCACTCGTCCGTGCGGGGAACGGAAGTGTAGCCGCCGGGCAACCGGGTAATCGGGACGCGAGGTCAGCCCGCGGCCGCCTCGGCCGTGGTGATGGGAAAGGAGCCTCGATGAACGACAAGATGGAGAACAAGGGCGAGGAGCTCAAGGGCAAGGCCAAGGAAGCGCTCGGCAACGCCACCGACAACGAGCAGTGGCAGGGCGAGGGCAAGGCGGAGCAGGCCAAGGGCGCGGTCAAGCAGGCCGCGGAAAAGGCCAAGGACGCCATCAAGGGCCTGAAGGACTGACCCGTGCGCGACGTGCGGCTGTACCTGCGCTCGGTTAGGTTCGGTGCGTGCGTTTCGCCCTTGTCCTCGGACTGACCGCGGCGGCGGTCACGGTCGCGTCGGTGGCGGCGCTGGTTTCGCCGTGGTGGTGCTTCGCGGCCGTGCCGCTGGCCGCGCTGACCGCGGTCGGCTGGTACGACCTGACGCAGCGGCGGCACGCGGTGCTGCGCAACTATCCGCTGCTCGGCCATCTCCGGTATCTGCTGGAGGCGATCCGGCCGGAGGTCCAGCAGTATTTCGTCGAGCGCAACACCGACGGCAGGCCGTTCGACCGTGACGTGCGCAGCATCGTCTACGAACGGGCGAAGGCCACCGAGGACGAATCGCCGTTCGGCACCGAACGCGACGTCTACGCCGACGGGTACGAGTCGTTCGCGCATTCGATGACTCCCGTCGAGCCCGCCCCGGAGCCACCCCGGGTGCGGATCGGCGGTCCCGCCTGCCGGAAGCCCTACGACATGGCGTTGCTCAACGTTTCCGCGATGAGCTTCGGTTCGCTGTCCTCGCACGCGATCCTGGCCCTCAACGCCGGGGCGGCGAAGGGCGGTTTCGCCCACGACACCGGGGAAGGCGGGCTTTCCGAGTACCACCTGCGGCCCGGCGGTGACCTGGTGTGGGAGATCGGTACCGGATACTTCGGCTGCCGCACGCCCGACGGAGGCTTCGACGCCGCCGAGTTCGCCGACAAGTCCGCTGTGGACAGTGTGCGCTGCGCGTCACTCAAGCTGTCCCAGGGCGCCAAACCCGGCATCGGCGGGGTTCTGCCCGGCGGCAAGGTCAACGCCGAAATCGCCAGGGTGCGGGAGGTTCCCCAGGGCAAGACCGTGGTTTCGCCGCCGTACCACCGGGTTTTCTCGACTCCGCGCGAGCTGGTGCTGTTCGTCGCCAGGATGCGCGAGCTCGCGGGCGGGAAACCGGCGGGCTTCAAGCTCTGCGTGGGCTCGCGGAGACAGTTCCTGGCGGTGTGCAAGGCGATGCTCGCCGAGGATGTCACCCCGGACTTCATTCTCGTCGACGGCGCCGAGGGCGGCACGGGCGCCGCGCTGCTCGAGTTCTCCGATCACATCGGGACGCCGCTGACCGACGGGCTGATGACCGTCCACAACGCACTCGTCGGCGCCGGGCTGCGGGACCGGATCCGCATCGGCGCGGCGGGCAAGGTCGCCACCGGCGGCGACATCGTCAAGCGGCTCATCCAGGGCGCGGACTACACCAACGCCGCGCGCGCCATGATGTTCGCGGTCGGCTGCATCCAGTCGCAGCGGTGCCACACCAACCACTGCCCGGTCGGTGTCGCGACGCAGGACGCGCGCCGGACGCGGGCGCTCGACGTCGGGGACAAGACGGAGCGGGTCTACCGCTTCCAGCGGGCGACCGTGCGGTCGGCCCAGCAGATCATGGCGTCGATGGGGGTGTCCGATCCCGCGCGGCTGAACACGCACCTGCTGCGCAAGCGGCTCGACGCGACGACCGTGCGCTCCTACGCCGAGCTGTACGAATGGCTGGAGCCCGGTGTCCTCACCGCGGATCCGCCCGCCACCTGGGCGGAGGACTGGCACGCGGCGGACCCGGACACCTTCGGCTGACCCCGCCGCCGGCGTGGCTGCCCGGGTTTCGTTTTCCGCGCTTACCGGCGGCTGACCAGGGACGACACCGTTTCGTTCGGGGTGCTGTGCGGCGTTCCACGCGGGACCAGACTTGCGTTCCGGGCAGGCCGGCCCAGACCCCGCCGGCCGACTGCCCCCGGCGGAGTGGGCTCCGAGCGGGTCGCTGCCGGTGCTCGGGGTCCGCTCTGGGACGCCGGTGCGGGTCAGGTACCGGTTCCGCCGTCCGCGATCTTCGGCGGGCGCGGCCACGCACCGTGAGGTCAGGATGCCACGCGCACGGGTTCCGCCTCCGCGGCGATCCGGGGGACCGGTGGCCGGACGGGCACCACCAGCGCGAGCAATGCCAGCAGCTCGGTCAGGGCCATCCCGCGTTCGACCAGCCCGAGCGGGATCAGCAGCCACCAGTGCGCGCCGGTTCCGGCCGCGACCGCGATCGCGCCGAGGATGATCCCGAACCAGCCGAGCGACGCGACGGCGAGCAGCCGCGCGAGCAGGCGGCGGCCCGGTGCGGCGGGGAAGACGGCGCGGGCCGCGAAGAGGACCGCGAGCGGCAGGCACACGAACGTCACGACGCTGGCGAACCGGTGCACGGTGCCGCTCATGCTCGGCCCGATCGCCCAGTCGTTCTTGGGAAACGCCACGATCACCCCGAGCCCGACCGTCCACAGTGTACCGAACACGGTCGTGGCGGCCGGGAGCGCGCCGCGCAGGCGGAGCGCGGCGAACCCGGCCACCGAGCCGAGCGCGATCAGCCCGACGGCGATGTCGAAGACCCATTTGGCCTCGCTCAGCGCGTACTCGCTGATGGTGCGCCGCGTCGCGTTGATCGTGTCGGTGGGCGGGACGAGTTGCAGCGTGAGGATCAGCGCCGCGCCGACGGTCACCGCCACCAGGCAGGCGAGCCAGGCCATCGAGGAACGCCGCGTCGAGGTCATGATCCGACTGTAACGAGCCCGAGCTGAGACAGCGGTGAACCGTGCGTGAGTACGACTTCCGGCGGGTAGCTCGGGTGCGTTTCGCACCGTTAGTGTCGATCGCCGCCGGTGCGTCCGAAGCGCCGGTTTCTCCTGGTAGGAGGTCATAAGCTGTGGGGAATTCACCAAGACGGAGACTAGTGATGCTGACGTCGGCGACCGTGCTCGCCGGCGCCGTCGTCGCGCTTCCGGCCGCCACCGCCCACGCCGCGGAGAACGTCGTCCGCGCCGATCGCTCGGTGCCGCGGTCCTGTTTCGCCGCGCCGGTGCCGAAGGGCACCGCCGGGACCGATCGCCGCGAACTGACGTCCACCGTGGACGGTCTGATCCAGGCGAGGCTGGCACCCTCGACGGGTCCCGAAGGGGACTGGGACCTCGCGGTGTTCGACAAGGCGACGGGTGCCGTCGTCGCCGCTTCGGCGGCGTTGCGTACCCACGAACTCGCCGAAAGTTTCGTGAAAAAGGGCCAAGAACTCGTCGTGCAGGCCTGCCGCTACGGCGGGAACGCGCGTGAGGCGGTGCTGGGCGTCGACTTCCTCGCCCTCACCCCGCAGGGCACCCCGACGGGCACGGTGGCGCCGCCGCAGCGCGCCGAGCTGGTTCGGGTCGAAACCCCGGCGAAGACGGACAAGGACAAGCTGCTGCGGCTCGGTCTCGACGTCACGGAGAAGGCCGACGCCACCGGCGTCGAGGTCGTCCTCGCCAACGACACAGACCGGAAGACATTGGCGGACAGCGGCTTCAAGTCCAATGTGATCCAGCCCGACCTGTCCGCGAAGTCGGTGCAAAACGCGAAGACCGACCGCGAATACGCGGCGAAGGCACCCGGCTCGGCGCTTCCTTCGGGCCGCACGAGCTACCGGCACCTCTACGACTACGAGTACGAGATCAAGGAACTGGCGCGCAAGAACCCGTCGCTCGTCTCGGCGTTCACCCTGCCGGAGCCGACCTGGGAAGGCCGCGACGTCGTCGGCGTGGAAATCGCGACCGACGTGCGGAACCTCGCGGACGGCAAGCCGGTCGACTTCACCATGGGCGTGCACCACGCGCGGGAATGGCCGGCCGGTGAGCACGCGATGGAGTGGGCGTACGAGCTGATCAACGGCTACCAGCGCGATCCGGCGATCCGCGGGCTGGTCGGCAGGACCCGCAACATCGTCGTCCCGATCATCAACCCGGACGGCTTCGAGATCTCCCGCGAGGCCGAGCCGAAGGGCGACTTCACTAGATTCGATTATGAGAATAAGAGAAAGAACTGCAACGTCGCCGATTCGCCGAAGGAGTTCGCGACCGGCGTATGCAAGGCGAACCCCGCCGGCCGCGAGCGCGGCACCGACCCGAACCGGAACTACGCGGGATTCTGGGGCGGCAATGGCGCGTCGACGTTGTGGCGCAGCGACACCTTCCGCGGTGCGGGCCCGTTCTCCGAACCGGAGACGCGGAACGTGCGCTCGATCGTGTCGAGTCGTCAGGTCACGAACCTGCTGACGCTGCACACCTACTCGAACCTCGTCCTGCGCGTGCCCGGCGTCGCCGACGTCCGTGCCCCGCTGGACGAACCCGCCTACAAGGCGCTCGGCGACCAGATGGCGTCGCGCAACCAGTACAAGAGCGAACCTTCGTGGGCGTTGTACGACACCACCGGCAGCACCGAGGACTGGTCGTACTGGGCCACCGGCGGCTGGGGCTTCACGTTCGAGATCGGCGGGACCGAGTTCCACCCGCCCTACGCCGACGGGGTCGTCGCCGAGTACGCGGGCCTGAAGCCCGCACCGGGCGCCGGGCACGGCGGCAACCGGCAGGCGTTCCTGGACATGCTGGCCAACACCGCCGACCCGGCGGCGCATTCGACGCTGATCGGCTCGGCGCCGAAGGGTTACCAGCTCAAGCTGCACAAGACGTTCCAGACGCCGACCTCGCCGGTCCTGCAGCCGGACGGTTCGACGAAGCCCCCGATCTACGTCACCGACAAGCTCGACTCGTCGCTGACCGCGACCGGCGGCCGGTTCGCGTGGTCGGTCAACCCGTCGACGCGGCCCTACGTCGCGGGCCGCTACGGCCGTGACCCGCAGGGCCCGCCGCAGGCCGGATTCGCGGTGGCCAACCCGCCCGGCGTGCCCGCGGTGAACAAACAGTACCCGGCCGACGCGACGTCGGAGAGCTTCACCTTCCACGTCGACGGCCTGCCGAAGGCCGACAACGGGAAGTTCAGCGTCGACGTGGCGTGGAAGAGCCCGAACACCGACTGGGATCTCTACGTCTACGACGCCGCGGGCAACCTCGTGTCGTCGCCCGCGAACGGCGGCACCACGTCCGAGCACGCGGTGCTGTTCGACCCGCCCGCCGGGGACTACAAGGCGGTGCTGGTGAACTACGCGCAGGCGGATCCGGCCGTGGTCGACGACTGGACGGGCGGCGTCTCGTTCGCGTCGCCGGTTCCGCCGACGTACGGGCCGAAGGAGGCGTACCAGCTGACGTGTACCTCGCCGCGAGGGAACCTCGTCGGCGTGGCGGACGTGTACGCCGACCGAGGCCAGACCGTCGATGTCGGTGAGGTCTGCACCCGTTCGGCGGCCGTCGCGAAGGAGCGCGGCGTCCGGTAGCGGCTGTCCTTTGTGGATTGTGATGCCGTGTATGGGGGCGTGACACAGCGCAACACAGTGTTAGACCCCACAACCCGCGTGTCTG
>NZ_JBHYIQ010000095.1:21175-39581 GCF_042739895.1 Amycolatopsis sp. NPDC059021 | reverse complement strand
GCGCGCGGTTTATCGCCCGGGCCCCGCGTCGGGGTTTGGCCCCCGGTGTCCCGCGGTGGGGGGTCTTTTACCGCCTCTGGTTATGCGAGGAAAGTCCCCTTCAGCTCGTGCGGGCGGCCGGCGACCGTCCCGGTGCGCTCGGCACTAGGCTTGGCGGCGGGACACTTTCCCGGGGAAAAGAGGAGCGGACTTGCGGATCCGGCGGGTGGTCACGACCAGGGCGGGCGGAGCCTCCGCGCCGCCCTACGACAGCTTCAACCTCGGTGACCACGTCGGCGACGACATCGGCAACGTCTTCGCCAACCGCAAGCGGCTCGCCGCCGAACTCGGGCTCGCCGAGGATCGCCTGGCCTGGATGGAACAGGTGCACGGCCGCACGGTGACGGTCGTCGACGGCTCCGAGACGAAGGCCGCCGAGGCCACCGACGCGCTCGTGACCGCCGAAGCGGGGCTGGCGCTCGTCGTGCTCGTCGCGGACTGCGTTCCCGTACTGCTCGCCGACGCCGAAGCCGGTGTCGTGGCCGCGGTGCACGCCGGGCGCGTCGGCACGCGCGTCGGTGTCGTGCCCGCCGCGCTCGAACGGATGCGCGCGCTCGGCGCCGAGACACACCGGATCGAGGCGCTGCTCGGCCCCGCGATCTGCGGCGACTGCTACGAGGTCCCCGCCGACATGGCCGCCGACGTCGACAAGCACGTTCCCGGCAGCGCCTGTAAGACCCGCAAGGGCACGCCGGGCCTCGACCTGCGGGCGGGGCTGTGGCGTCAGCTCGCCGACCACGGCGTCGGCCGGATCGGCCTCGATCCGCGCTGCACCGCCGAGGACAGGACGCTGTTCAGCTTCCGCCGCGACGGCACCACCGGCCGGATCGCCGGGATCACCTGGGTCGATCCGTCATGAGCGACCCCGAGGCGCGGAAGGCCGAACTCGCGAAGTCCTTGGCAGCGCTGCAAGAGCGGATCGCCGCCGCCTGCGCCGCCGCCGGGCGCGCCAGGGACGAGGTCCGCCTGGTCGCGGTCACGAAGACCTTCCCCGCGCTGGACGCCGCGCTGCTGGCCGACCTCGGCGTCACCGACGTCGGGGAGAACCGCGACCAGGACGCGGGGCCGAAGCGTGCCGAGGTCGCCGAACTGCGGCCGGAAACGGCGCTGCGCTGGCACATGGTCGGCAGGCTGCAGCGCAACAAGGCCCGCTCGGTCGTGCGCTGGGCCGACGAGGTCCAGTCCGTCGACTCCGAGCGGCTCGCGGACGCGCTCGCCAAGGCGGTCCACGTGGCGAGGGACACCGGTGACCGGGAACACCCGCTCGACGTGCTGATCCAGGTGAGCCTCGACGACGATCCCGCCCGCGGCGGCTGTCCGCTGGCCGACCTCGGCCGGCTGGCCGATCACCTCACGCATGTGGGTGACCTGCGGCTACGCGGGCTGATGGCGGTGGCGCCGCTCGGCGCCGATCCGGCCGAGGCCTTCGCGCGGCTCGCCCGCGCGGGGGAGAGACTGCGCGAAGATCACCCGAATGCCGCAGAAGTCTCCGCCGGAATGAGCCATGATCTCGAGCAGGCGATCGCGCACGGCTCGACCTGTGTGCGTGTCGGAACCGCGTTGCTCGGCGGGCGCGGTTTAGCCTCGCCGTAGGGAGCCCGTCCGATGGTCACGGTGAGTGTCCACCGGGCGGGGTCGCACGGTGCGGGAGCGGCTAGGGCTAGGGAGAGGCATGAGCGCGCTGCAGAAGCTGAAGGCCTACTTCGGGATGGTGCCCGCAGAAGAGGACCAGTACTACGAAGAGGACTACCGGCGCGACGACCGGTCGGCGGACTACGACGCGTACGAACAGCCACGGTCCCGGGGACGGTACCGCGACGAGGTGGACCCGTACGAGGAGCCGGTCGCACCCGCTCGGTCACGCTCCGTGATGCCTCGTGAGCGGTCCGAACCACAGGTGCACGGCGCGCTCGCCGTCGACCGCGAGCCGGAGCCGGTGGCCCGGCTGCGGCCGGTGCAGGAGGCCCGCAGCGCCTACCGGGACGCCCTCAGCCGCATCATCACGGTGCACCCGTCGAGCTACACCGAAGCCCGCACGATCGGCGAGCACTTCCGCGAGGGCAACCCGGTCATCATCAATCTCACCGAGCTGGAGAACTCGGACGCGAAGCGGATAGTCGACTTCGCGGCGGGGCTCGCCTTCGCGGTGCGCGGCGCGATGGACAAGGTCACCAACAAGGTGTTCCTTCTCTCACCGCCGGACATCGACGTGACCGCGGAAGACCGTCGGCGGATTGCCGAGGGCGGATTGTTCCTGCGCGGCTGAAGTCGGATGAACCGCTGAGCGCAAGCAGACGTGATTTTGTCGACTCATCTCCGCGCCGACGCCCTTAGCTGCGTGTTCCGTCGGCTCTCCCGGCTACAGTGGTGAACGTGGAAGCTGTGTGGCTGGTCCTGTGGTACGTGCTGTTCGCGTTCTGGTTGTTGCTGACGGCGCGTATCGTGATCGAGCTCGTGCGCACCTTTGCGCGCGAGTGGCGTCCCGCCGGAGGGGTTGCGGTCACGCTCGAGACCATCTACACAGTGACCGACCCGCCGGTTCGCCTGTTCCGCCGCATCATCCCGATGGTGCGGATCGGCGGCGTCGGGCTGGACTTATCGATTATGGTGCTGCTGTTGGTTGTGTTCTTCGCGATGCAACTGGCGAATCCCAGGTAGTCGGGGAGACTTGGGTGACCCTGCAGGCCATGGAGTGCGTGAGGTGATCTGATGTCGTTGACCCCCGCTGACGTGCATAACGTCGCGTTCAGCAAGCCGCCCATCGGCAAGAGGGGCTACAACGAGGACGAGGTGGACGCGTTCCTCGACCTGGTGGAAACCGAGCTTGCCCGGTTGATCGAGGACAACAACGAGCTGCGGCAGCAGGTGGAGCAGCTCGACGCCGAGCTCGAGTCCACTCGGGGCGAGCTCGAGAACGCCAAGGTGAACGCGGTCAGCGGGCCACCGCCCGTGCGTGACGAGCCGTCGCGCCGCCTGGCCCCGGTGCCGCCGCCGACCTCGCCGCTGGAGCAGACCCAGGCACACGGGATGGTCGGCGACAACGGCGAGCCGAACGTTCAGGCCGCCAAGGTCCTCGGGCTGGCACAGGAAATGGCCGACCGGCTCACCGCCGAGGCCAAGACCGAGTCGGACGGGATGCTGGCCGAGGCCAGGACGAAGTCCGAGCAGCTGCTCTCGGACGCGCGGGCGAAGTCGGACTCGATGGTGAACGAGGCGCGCACGCGCGCCGAGACGATGCTGAACGACGCGCGCACGCGCGCCGAGACGCTGGAGCGCCAGGCGCGCGACAAGGCGACCACGATGGAACGCGAGTCGCAGCGCAAGTACACCGAGGTGATGAACAACCTCAACGCCGAAAAGGGCGCGCTGGGCAAGAAGATCGAGGAGCTCCGCACGATCGAGCGGGAATACCGCACGCGGCTGCGCGGATTCCTCGAGTCCCAGCTCCGGGAGCTCGACGACCGCGGTTCCGCCGCACCGGCGTCGGCCTCCTCGAACTCGTCCCAGGGAACGGGAGCTTCCGGCGGCGGCCAGGGGTACTCGTTCGGCCCGCGCGCGGAAGCAGGCTGATCGAGGGGTAGGGGTGAGGTGTGTTCGCGGAACACGCTCACCCAAGCCCTCGATCAGGTGTCTTTTGGGGGTCGAACCCCCAAA
The DNA here is from genome assembly GCF_042739895.1 of Amycolatopsis sp. NPDC059021. NCBI lineage: Bacteria > Bacillati > Actinomycetota > Actinomycetes > Pseudonocardiales > Pseudonocardiaceae > Amycolatopsis > Amycolatopsis sp. NPDC059021. The sequence continues at coordinate 35,888 of NZ_JBHYIQ010000095.1, read as the reverse complement.
CCCCCGCCAGGGGGCAAGCCCCCTGGACCCCCGTGGTGGTCGCCTAAGGCGCAAGCCCCCTGGACCCCGGTGGGGGTCGCTTCGGGCGTGAGCCTCCGGATCCCCGGTGGCGTCGCTTGGCGAGTAGCGGGTGGGGGTTGCCTGGGCTGGTTGTGTTGGTCGGCTGTTCGTAGTGTGATCGGCCCGTGGGTATCGGAGGTGTCCGGTGCCTGCGGGCCGTTGCCGTGTGGGGCTTGTGGCATCGATTACGTGTCGTGGGCGGGTCGTGACCAGGGTGAGTGGCGGGGCGTGCTGTAATTCAGCGTGCTTTACATCGTCCTGGTTCTTGTCCTGGCGGCCCTCGGCCTGCTCGTCACGGCGCTCATCACCGCCACTTCGCTGTGGGCCTGGATCTCCATCGGGCTTTCGGTCCTCGCCGGGCTGCTGCTCGTCCTGGACTGGCTGCGCAGGCGGCGCCGCGCCGCCGCCGCCGAAGCGGAACCCGCTGAAGCGGCCGAGTCCGCTGAGGACAGTGAAGACAGCGAGGCCGCCGAGCCTGCAACGGAAACCGCCGAGACGACGGAAGAGAAGGACGTCGAGCAGACCACCCTGCTCCCCAAAGCGGGTGAGCTCGGCGACCCGGGTGACACACCCGAGCCGGATGTCTCCGAAGACGCCTCCGACACCGAGAAAACCTCGACGATCACGGCCGCTCCCGCGGTGCGTGACGGCGACCCGCCCGAGGAACAGACCTCGGCCGACGACCTCGTCATCGTCTCGGAACTCGAGGACGAGGTGGTCGTCGTCGACGAACACCCGCGATATCACTTGACGGATTGCGGCTGGCTCGCCGGGCGTGACACCATCCCGATCGCCGTCGGTGAGGCACGACAACTCGGCTTCACCCCGTGCGGACGCTGCACCCCGGACACTTCATTGGCGGCCGCACACCGCTGAGACGCCGGAAACCCTTCAGGAAAGCCGGATTCCCAGGCGATCCCGCAATTCCGTCACCCCCGCGTCGGTCACCCGCAGGGCGCGGTGTGCCTTCCCGCGTTCGCGCACCCAGCCGAGTTCGGTGAACCGGGCCGCCACCGCCGCGCCGAGCCCGCCCGCGAGGTGATGCCGTTGTTCGCTCCAGTCCAGGCAGAAGCGCAGCAACGGCCGTCGCTGGGCGGCGACCGCGTCGAGATCGACACCCAGATCGCCGAACACACGCGTGGCGCGGGGGCCCAGCGCGTACGGATGTTTCTTGAGCTGTGCGGAGATCTGGTCGCCTTCGCGGCGCCGGGTGCTGGGTTCGCCGTCGAGCGTCACCAGCGCCTCCCGCTCCAGCAACGCTGCCGTGACCGCGACGCCGAGCCGACCGGCGAGATGGTCGTAACACGTTCTGGCCGCACGTAAGGCCTGCGCGCGTGTCCCTTCGCGCAGCGAGGTCACCGGCTGCGTGGGGGAGAGTCGCGCCAGCGTCTCCAGCACGTCCGCCGTGTCCGGGCCGGCCAGCCGGTAGAAGCGGTGCCGTCCGGACTTTTCCGCGACCACCAGCCCGGCCTCGCGCAGTTTCGCCAGGTGTGCGCTGACACCCTGCGCGGTGAGCCGGGCCTCGGCGGCCAGCACCGACGCGGCCAGCGCGCGGCCGTCGCTCAGCGCCATCAGCACTCGTACGCGCGCCGGGTCGGCGAACAACGCCGCCGTGCGCGCGATATCGGCGTCACCTTCCATGCCTCCAGCATGCCGCGCGGATACTTCCATCGCGACGGAAGTATCCGCGGTGTCCACTGGGGACATGATCACCCACGCGGCTCGCTCGAAAACCCCGTTGCTGCTCGCCATGTGCGCGGGGATGTTCCTCGTCCAGCTCGACGTCACCGTCGTCAATGTCGCCCTGCCGACCATCGGCACCGAACTGCGGGCCGGTCTCGGGGCGCAGCAGTGGGTCGTCGACGGGTATTCCGTCGTCCTGGCGGCGTTGCTGCTCACCGGCGGCGCGCTCGGCGACGTCTTCGGCCACCGCCGGATCGTCCACATCGGACTGACGATCTTCGGTGCGGCGTCGGCGTTGTGCGCGCTCGCGGGCTTGGTGCCGTGGCTGGTCCTGGCCAGGGCCGGACAGGGGCTGGGCGCGGCGCTGCTGCTGCCCGGCACCCTCGCCGTCATCACCGGCGCCTATCCGGAACGTCGTGAGCGGGCGCGTGCTCTCGGTGTCTGGGCGGGAATCTCCGCGGTGGCACTGGCGGCGGGGCCGCTGCTCGGCGGGTTCGTGGTCGCGGCGTGGGGCTGGCGGCCGGTGTTCTGGCTCAACGTCCCGGTCGTGGTGCTCGCGATCCTTGCCACCCAACGGTTCGTGCCGCCACACGTGCCGACGGCCCGGCGCCGGGTCGACGTCGCGGGCGCGCTGACCGCGGCACTGGCTCTGGGATCGGGGGTCTTCGCGGTCATCGACGCGAACGTGGTGGCGGCGGTGCTCGCGGTCGTGGCCGTGGCGGCGTTCGTGGTGATCGAACACCGCGCCGCCGACCCGATGCTGCCGCTGAACCTGCTGCGGTCGCGCGCGACCGCGGGCGCCAATCTTGTCGCCATGGCCATGAATTTCGTCGGCCTCGGCAGCATTCTCGTGCTGACGCTGTACCTTCAGCGCGTGCTCGGCGCGGATTCCCTTGTCGCGGCACTGGAAGTCTTCCCGATGTTCCTGCCGCTGTCGGCGCTGGGCCCGTTGTCCGGCAGGCTGGCCGCGCGGTTCGGCCCGCGCCCGCTCATGCTGGCGGGCCTCGCGCTGGGCGCGCTGAGCCTGCTCAACCTGCTCCGGCTCGGGCCGGACAGCGGGTATCCGGCGCTGCTGCCGACGATGCTGGGCCTCGGCGTCGGGATGGGCCTGCTGACCCCGGCCGTGGTCACCGCCGCCGTGGCCGGGATTCCGGCCGAGCGAGCAGGGATCGCCAGCGGTATCAACAACACTGCCCGGCAGGCGGCAGGCGCGCTCGGCGTCGCGGTTTTCGGTGCGGCGGCGGGAGAACCCGCGCACCGCGACGCGTTCCTGACCGGCCTGCACACCGTCGGCCTCGCCGCCGCGGCACTGTGGGTGGCCGCGATCGCGGTTACCCTGGTGACGGTTCCTGCCCGGTGAGTTCGGCGAGCAGCGTTTCGAGGTCTTCGCGTTGCCGGTCCGCGTCAGGCGGGAGACCCGCGAGCGCGGCTTCCACCGCTTCGCGCGCTTCAGCCGTGCGGCCGAGGTCGGTGAGCAGCCGTCCGCGAAGCGCGTCGGCGAACGCGGCCTCGGTCGTCGCGCCGACGCCCCGCAGCAACTCGGCGGCCGTGGCCGCCCGCTCCAGCGCGTCGTCCGGACGGGCGCAGTTCGCCAGCAGACGAGCGCCGTTGTAGCCGACCATCGCGCGTTCCCACCGGACGATCGGCTCGTCGCCGTCGAGTGCGGAAGCGTCCTTTTCGGCCTCCGCCAAGACATCGAGCGCCTTGTCCGGCTCCCCGGCCCACAGCCACGACAGCGTCGCGCAGCGGAGGTTGCGCACGGCGTCGACAGGCAACCCGGCGGTGCGGAAGTACTCCGCGGCGCGGACGTAGTGCTCGGCTGCTTCGGCGTCGTGGTCGAGTTCGTCGAGGATGTCCCCGGCGGTCTCGGCCGCCTGCCCGGCTGCGGGCGGATGCCCGGCGGCGTCGAAGTGCTCGATCACCGGCTTCAGCAGGGCACATGCCTGCTCCCGCTGATCGAGCGCGCGATACGCGCCGGCGAGCAGGTAGCGCGCCCGCGCCAACTCGCCTTCGTCGCCGACGCGCTCCAGGACGTCGATCGCGTCCTCGGCCGCGTCCGCGACCTCCTCCGGGCGGTCGAGCCGATCGCTCGCGGCCGCCAGTTCGACGCGTGCGCGGGCGGCGCCGGTCGTGTCCCCGGCCGCGGTCAGGTCGGCGACCGCGTCACGGTAGTGCTGTACCGCGTCGGCGGGGCGATCGAGGTCGAGAGCGAGGTGACCGAGGGTGAACCGCGCCTGGGCACGCAGTTCCGGGTCGGTGGCAGCCTCGGCCCTGCTCGCGGCGGTGTAAGCGTAATCCAGTTCGCCGAGCGCCGCGCTCATCCGGGCCGCCGCGATCGTCGCCCTCGCCGCGTGGTTGGGGGAGCGGGCCTCGGTGAATAACGCCGCCCCGCGCTCCGCGAGTTCCCGTGCCGCACCAAGGTTTTCGGGACTGCTCCGCGCGACGAGGTCGGCCCGCTGCAGCAGGATCCGCCCGGTCAGCTCGGCGGACCCCGATGCGGCGACGGCGTCCTCGGCCTGGCCGAGCACCTCGAGCGCGGCGTCGGTATCGCCGGAAGCCAGCAGCCCCAAGGACAATCGCAGCAGCGCGCGGACGTACTGGTCCTGATCGCCCAGTGCGGCGAGTGCTTCCACCGCGGTGGTGAGCGTCGGCAGACCCGAATCGCCGTCACCGGACCGGCACCGGGCGAGCGCGGCCTTGCTCGACGCGGCATGCCGGGCGACCTCGTCGCCTGCCTCGGCGAACAGCTCTGCCGCGCGCCGCCAATCGCGTTCGGCGGCTTCGACGTCTTCCCCCACGATCGCGGCGGCGGCTCCGGACAGGCGCCGGGCCAGCAACGCGCCGGTGGGTTCCGGGCACATCTCGTCGAACCTCGCCCAAGCGGCCGCGGCGGCGACGTCGTCATCGAGCAGGTACCGCTCCTCGGCGAGCTCCGCCAGCGCCGCCGGACTGTCCGGAAAGGACGGTTCCGCGCGCATCGGCTCCGGGGTCGCGGCCGGACGGCTCACCGGCCCGGACAGCGGAAGGTACTCGACGAGCGGTTCGGCGGCGAGGACCGAGCGGATCCGGTCACCTTGTTCGCTCGTCCCGTTGCGGGCGTCGAAGCGGGCCACGATGTCCAGCGCGCGATCGGAAAGCTCGGCGTGCAAGGCTTTGACGGAGATCTCCCCGCCGGGCCGTTTCACCTTCGCGTCGCCGTGCCCGGATTCCGCCACCCGCCGCAGGGTCAGCGCCGCCGTCGCGCAGAACTCCATCTCGGTGTACGGGCTGGACACCTCGGCGAGCCAGCCGAAATGCCGTTCGAGCAGTTCCAGCCCGCGCGCGTGGTTTCCGGTGAGCGCGCAGAATTCGAGGTGATCGCTCACGTCGCCGAGCTGGGTGCGATCGTGCCGGATCGCGCGGTAGGCCTGCCGGTGTGCCCGCGCCGCCTCGGCCAGCCGTCCAGTGTGGACATACGGGAGCAGCAGCGAGGTCAGGACGGTGTGCGGCTGCTCGACGCAGGTGAAGACGCCGCCGAGCACCGGTTCGGCGATCGCGATGGCCTCCTCGAACCGGCCGTACCGGCTCAGGTGCCAGACCTTGGCGCTGGGTTCGCAGCCGATACAGTCCGACATCTCGCCACGCGGCGCCGCCGTCCACAACCGGTACTGTTCGGCGGCCGTTTCGTGCTCGCCGACGTGCCGGGCGACCAGCTCCCGGTGCTGGTGCACCGGGTTCATCGTGTGCCCGGCGACGCGGTACCGGCGTTCCATGTCGTCGAGCACGGCGTACGTGCGATCCAGCGGCATCTCGGGAAACCGCGTCATCGAGCTGACGAGGAACTTGAAGGCCCAGTAGAGGTGATCGTCCCAGCGCGGATCGGCTTCCCCGCGGTCGTATACTGCGAGGCACCACGAAAACGGCACGAACGCCTTGGCGGGCTCGCCGCCTTGCTGATAGGTGCTGATGATGAAGATCCGGGCGGCGTACTGAAGCTCCGGTGAGCCTTCCGCGTCGGCGGCCTTGAGCACGCTCTCCAGCGCGGTGATCTGGCCCTTCCCTCGCGGCAGCCGCTGCGTCGCCCACAGCTTTTCCCACAGGGCTTCGTCGGTGGCGGTCATCAGTGCTCCTGTGCGGGGACGGCGTGCTCGAGCAGGCCGAGGAACGAACGGTTCAGCAGCGCGGAGTCCGCGGGCCGGATCGGGTGATGCCCCAGCAGCAGGGCCTGGCCGTAGAGCGATTCGACGGCCAGCGCGGTGAGTTCCGCGTCCCGGAGCCGGGAAACCCGCTGTACCAAGGGATTCCGGTAGTTGAGGACGAGCTGCGGGCGGTCCTGTTCCGGCTTCTCGAAGGCCGACAGCACCCCGGCCCACAGATCGTCCACTTTGTCCTTGGTCGCGCGCAGTTCGCCGGCGAACGCGGCGGCGCGGTCGACGAGGTAGAGCACCGGCAGCGTCGCGGGCTCGAACTCGCGCAGCACGACCTCGCAGCCGAGCCGGTCGACCGAGCGTTGGGCCGCCGCGACGAACGGCCGGGTGGCGAGTGCGGCCGCGGTGTCCAGTTCGGCGAAGGCCGTGGTGATGTCGCTCGGGTCGAGCCGTTCGACGAGCAGGCCGGGCTCCAGCGCGCGCATGCGCTCGACGAGTTCGCTGTCGTAGGTGTATCCGCCGTTGATCACCGGGACGTCCTGCGCGGCCGCGACACCGGCCAGCTGGCCGAACTCCTCGGTGGTCGCGCAGTAGCGGAGAACCCCGTACCGGGCGCGGAAATCGGCGAGGGTCATGCGGCCGACGTTCGTCTCCAGCGGCCACCACTCGTCGACCAGCCGTAGCATCTCGTCGTCGTGCAGTGCCAGCGCCTTGACGCCGAGGTGGTGGACGCCGAGGAACCGGTTGAGCCGCTCGGGATGGGTGCCGGCGAGGCCGACCAGCCAGCCACGCAACCGGTCGCCGAGTGCCTCGCGGGCCGCGGCGAGCTGCTCGTCGTCGTAGAGCGCTTCCCGGCTCGCCGTGGGCCGCAGTTCGGCGGTGTCCACGACGCAGCGGGCGAAGAACGCCCAGTCCGGCAGCAGGCCCGGGGCGTTTTCCGCGAGCAGCATCCGCTTGAGGTACACGCGATGCCCCGCGTGCTCGGCGGGGTTCGCGGGAAACGGCAGTACATAGGCGACACCGGTGAGCCCGGCCTCGGGGACGTCGAGCTCGACGACGTCGAACGGGGTGAAGCCGAGGGTTTCCTGGGCGTAGCCGACGAGGTCGGCGGCGCGGTGCCCGGCCGTCCGGTCGTCGGCCCGCCACGGGGTGCCCGCCCCGCTGACGGCCTTGCCGTTCACGGTGATCTCGAACGGCAGCATCGAACCGTAGAGCGTCGCGAGGTCGGTGACCGTCTCCGGGACGAACCACTGCTCCGCGCCGGGGCGCGCGGTGAGGGTGACCGTGGTCCCCGCCGTTTCCCGCTCGCCGGGGCCGATGGCGTAGGTGCCGTCCGCGCGGCCGGTCCACGTCACCGCCGGGCCGCCGTTCGCGGAGCGGGTGACGACGCGGGCCTCGTCGGCGACCAGGAACGTGGACAGCAGCCCGATACCGAACTGGCCGAGGAACTCGTGACGCCCGTAGCCGAGTTCGTCCCGTTTGGAGCTTCGGCCGATCGTCGCGAGCAGTTCGTGCACCTGTGCTTCGGAAAGGCCTATGCCCGAGTCGGTGATCCGCAGCGTCGCACCGTCGACCTCGATGGCGATGTCCGCGGGCGCCGCCGGATCGGCCGAGCGCCGCGCCGTCACCGCGTCGACCGCGTTCTGGAGCAATTCCCGGACGTAGACCCGCGGGCTCGAATAGAGATGCTGGCTCAGCAGGTCGACGACCCCGCGAAGATCTACCTGAAAACTACGGCTCACCGTGAATGTTCCCCCATGGCGTTGCGACGTCAGCTCAACACGGCCTCAGCACGCCTGAGACGGAGCACGTCAGCTCTCATCGTATCGAGAACGAGCCGTTCTTCGTCACCGAGTTTCGCGGTTTCGAAAACCGGTTCTTCCTCGCGCGCGACGGATTCGGCGGCGTCGGCGAGTACGGGAGAGGGATTCAGCAGCATCGCGACCGCGGCCGCGGTGAGCCCGCGCAGGCTTTCGTCGGTTTCGTCGACGGTGTCGCGTTGTGCCGGGGTGAGCGGGACGGCGCCGGGTTCGCCGGTGACGAGATCCTGCGCGGTACGCGCGGCGGTGCGGAAGCGCGTGGCGAGCGCGCGAGGATCGGGGGAACCCGCGCGGATCGCCGCGGCGGCCTCGGCGAAAAGCGCACTGACCGCGGACACGGCCGTGGCGAACCGTTCCGCGGGCGGGGGCTTGCGGACCCCGGGGACCGCCGCGAACCCGAACAACAGTCCGATCGCGACAGCCAGCAGGATCAGGAGGGCGTACTCGGCGAGCAGGCCGCCAGGGTCGAGGTGCCCGCGCTCGGCGTTGAGGCCGACCGAGAGCACCACCATGGACGCGGTGAACACCACCGGCCGCGTCTTCAGGAACGGGAAGCCGGCGAGCGCGGCCAGCAGTCCGGCCGGCATCAGGGCCGACGGCGGCAGCAGCCAGGCGAGCAGCGCCAGGACCACCGCGCCGGCAACGGTTCCGCCGATGCGCTGCCTGCCCTTGGCGAGGCTGTCCCGCCATTCCGGCTGCATGATCGCGAAGGTGGCCATCAGGAACGACACGGTGAGCGGGTCACCCGGGCGCTGGGCGGCCACGACGAGCGCGACCGCCATCCCGAGCGCGCACCGCACCGCGTGCCGCAGTTGTGCCGAACGCCAGGACAACGCTCCTTCGAGTTCGGTACGCAGCACCGTCCGGCGCAGCTTCGCCGGGACGTCCACAGTGGAAGTGTCACGTTCATGCGCTGCCGCGGTCGCCACTTCCAGCGCCGACCAGAGCCCGTCGACGACCTTCGCCGTCTCGCCGGGCAGCTCGACGTCCGCGTCGATCCGTTCGATCTCCTGTGGACTGTCCATTGCGGACCTGGGCCGGATCGCCCCGGCGATCTGCTCCGCTGTTTCGGCCGCCCCGGCGAGGATCCGGTCGACAGCGTCGCGCTGCGTTTCGTCCAGAGCCCTGCGCCGCGCGGTGAGGAGGCCGCGCGCGGTGCGGTACCGCAGTGTCGCGCCGAACACCCGCGCCGTCCACGTCACCGGCCGGTCGGCCAGCCACAGCCGGGCGGCATCGCTCGCCGAGGAGCCCTCTCCGGCGAGCGCGTCGGCGAGCGCTTCGCGGGTCGGCTTGCCCGGATCGCGGAGACCCAGCAGCAGCCGCAGGACGAGGACGGCGCCGACGGCCAGCGCAGGCGCGGCGATGATCTGGGCGGCGTTCGCCGATCCGGTCATCCGGAAGCCATAGCCGAACACCGCCGACATGCCGAGCCCGAGCCCGACCGTCACGTAACGCGTGCCGAGCGCGGGCAGCAGCCCGGCGGCGAACACGACGGCACACAGGAGCGCGATCGCGGCGGCTTCGGACACGCCCGCCAGGAGCCGGGGCCCGGCCACCCCGAGGATCATCGCCGGGGCGAAAACGGCCAGCAGCCGGAGATCGGCGCGCAGCGGGCCGCCGAACGCGGCGATGAAGCAGAACAACGCCACCAGCCCGGCCAGCACCGCGGCGCTGCCCAGGCCGGCCGCGATGCCGAGACCCGACACGCCGCCGAGGATCACCAGGACGGGGACCAGCATCCCGACGGCCTTCACACGTCCTCCCGTGGTCTCCCATGATCGACCCCGAGCACTCTAAGCGCGACTGTCCGTGGGGGCCTCCTTGAGGGACCCAGAGTCCTTCGGGGAGGCCGCCACGGACAGACGGGACGCTCAGTCGCAGGGGGACAGCGGCGAGATCTGCGAGAGGTGCCGCTGCCACTGGTCCGGCGTCAGGACGTTGCGGGTGGCGCCGCAGACGCGCTGGATGACGTGGTCCACGTCGAGGTCCCAGAGCAGGACGACGCCGTCGCTCCCGCCGGTGGCGAGCGAGCCGTCCGCCGGGTTGAAGCGGACCGCGTTCCCGAGCTTGCTCGCGACCGCGAGCTGCCCGAGCGACTCCGGGCGCGCCGGATCGGCCACGTTCCACAGCCGCAGGGTTTCGGCGCCCGCCGTGGCGAGCCGGGCGCCGTCGTGGTCGAACACCGTGGTCATCGGCGCGCTGGTGTAGCCGGTGATCGGGTCGCCGAGCGGCCGCGGGTGCGCCAGGTCGGTCACGTTCCACAGCCGCACGGTCTGGTCGTCGCCCCCGGTGACGAGAGTGGTCCCGTTGGGGCTGAACGCGATCGACCGGACGGTGGCGGTGTGCGCGGCGAGCGGTTCGCCCAGCGGGGCGGGCCGGGCGGGATCGGTGATGTCCCACAGCCGCACGGTGTTCGCGACGCTGCTGGTCGCGAGCGTTTTCCCGTCCGGGCTGAACACCGTCGAGCTGACGTAGGCGGGGTGACCCGGCAGCAGCGGCCCGACCGGCCGGGGCCGGGCCGGGTCGGTGATGTCCCAGAGCCGGACGGTCTGGTCGTTCTCGCCGCCGGTGGCGAGCAGGCGGCCGTCGGGGCTGAACACCGCCATGTTGCCGTACCGCGTGGTCATGGTGAGCGGTTCGCCGAGCGGCCGCGGGTGCGCCAGGTCGGTCACGTCCCACAGCCGCACGGTCTGGTCGTCGCCCGCGGTCGCGAGGATCTTCCCGTCCGGGCTGAACCTCGCCGTGTTGACCGTGGCGGTGTGCCCGGTCAGCGGCGGCCCGGCGGGAACGGGGCGGGCCGTCCCCGTGACGGTCCAGAGCCGGACCGTCCGGTCGGCCGATCCGGTGACCAGCGCTCGCCCGTCCGGGCGATACCCGGCCGCGGTCACCCCGGCGGAGTGGCCGGCGAGCATTCCCGCCGGGAGCGACCACAGCCGCGTCACGCCGTCCTCGCTGCCGACGGCGAGCGACCGGCCGCCGGGGGCGAAGGCGAGCGTGAACCCGCCGTGGTCCTGGGAGAACGGCTTGCCTATCGGGATGGCGTTCGCCGGATCGGTGACGTTCCAGAGGCGGGTGTCGCCGCCGGTCGAGGCGAGCGTGCGGCCGTCCGGGCTGAACGCCGCCTGCCAGATCGCGGCGGTGTGCCCGGTGAGCGGCCTGCCGAGCGGCGTCACGTGCGCGGGATCGGCGACGTTCCAGAGCCGGAGCGTCTTGTCGTCGCTGCCGGTGGCGAGGGTGTGGCCGTCCGGGCTGAACACGACCCAGTGGACGGTGTCCTCGTGACCGGCCAGCGGCGGGCCCGCCGGGACGGGACGGGAGCGGTCGGTGACGTCCCAGAGCCGGACGGTGCGGTCGTTGCCCGCGGACGCGAGCGTGCGGCCGTCGGGGCTGAACGCGACCGTGCGCACGTGATCCCCATGACCACGCAACGGGGAGCCGAGCGGGGCGGGCCGCGCGGGATCGGTGATGTCCCAGAGCTGGACGGTGTGATCGTCCTCCGCGGTCGCGAGGGTCTTGCCGTCCGGGCTGAGCGCCACGCAGTAGATCGTGCCGCCGCTCGACGTCGCCCGGCCGGACGGTACCGGGTGGGCGGGATCGGTCACGTTCCACAGCCGGAGGGTGTGGTCGTCGCCCGCGGTCACGAGCGTCCGGCCGTCCGCGGTGAAGATCGCCGAGGTGACCCAGCTGGTATGCCCGGTGATCGGCTGGCCGAGCGGTTTCGGGTCGGTGGGATCGCGCAGGTCCCAGAGCCGGACCGCGCCGTCGTAGCCCGCGGTGGCGAGCAGGGTGCCGTCCGGGCTGAAGGAGGTCTGGTACACCGAACCGCGGTGGCCCGGCAGGGGAGTGGCGAGCGGGATCTGCTGGGTGGACAGCAGTTTCGCGGTGACGGACTGGTCGTCGGGACGCAGCCTGTGGGCCACCAGCGCCAGCTGCGCGGACAGCGACGGATCGGTGTCCGCGAGGCGATCGGCCTCCGCCACGACCTGCCCGAACTCGGCGTCGTCCCGCTGGCGCAGCGCCACGATCGCGGTCGAGGCGGCGAGCAGGGCGAACACCGTCACCAGCGCGACGGCGGCCCGGCGGGCCCAGGTACTGCGACGCCGCTGCCGCACCGACGTCGCCAGGAACTCCCGCGCGGCGGCGGTCACGTGGGCGTGATGGGTGGACGCGGCCTGCCGCGCCGCTTCCAGGCGGGCGCCGCGATAGAGCAGGGAAGCGTCGCGATCGTGGTCCTGCCAGGCCGCCGCGTCCTCGTCGAGGCGCTGCCGCACCAGGTTCCCGGTCCGGTCCTGGTCGAGCCAGGCGCGCAGCCGGGGCCACGCGTACAGCAACGTCTCGTGGGTGATCTCGGCGGAATCGACGTCCAGCGTCACGAGCCGGGCCGCGGCGAGCACCTCCAGGGCCTCCTCCGCGACGGCGGGATCGTCGGTCGCCTCGACGAGTTCCTCGCGGGTGGAGCGGCGGCGGGTGTCGCGCATGTCGTCCCCGACCCGCACCAGCCGCACCAGCATCGAGTGCGTGATCCGCTGGGCCTCGGGGGACAGGCGGGCCCATGCCCGCTCGGCGGTCGCCGCCACCGCGCCGTGGATGCCGCCCGCGGCGCGATAGCCGGTGATGGTCATCCTGCTGGTCTGCCGCCGCTGCCAGGTCGCGAGCAACGCGTGGGACAGCAGCGGCAGCGCGCCCGCGTCGTAGGCACCGTGCCCTTGCCCGCCGCGGCTGGCGCCGATGTCGCGCAGCAGCACTTCGACCAGACCGGGTTCCAGGTGCAGGCCGACGGCCTTCGCCGGGCCGGTGACGGCGTCCCGCAGTTCCGCCACGGTCATCGCGCCGAGGGTCGATTGCCGCTCCTGCAAGGCTTCCGCGAGTTCGGTGAAGTCGAGGCACGGACCGTAGAAGTCGGCGCGCAGGCCCAGGACCACCGCGGCGGGGGCCGGGGCGCCCGTGTCGCCGGGAGTGCAGGCCGCGTGCAGGACCGCGATGAAGACGCGGCGCTGCTCCTCGTCGGCGCACAGCGTGAACGCTTCCTCGAACTGGTCCACCACGAGTACCAGCCGTGCCGGGGAACCCGCCTCCTCCGCGAGGTGCGCGGCGACGGCGCTCCGGACCCGTTCGGCGAACCCGACGTCGTCCGGCGGGGTGTCCACGACGTCGGCCAGGCCGGGAATCCGGGTGATCAGCTCCTTCACCGGCTGATCGCGAGGGGTCAGCACCATCGAGGGCCAGCTCTCGGAACCGTCCACCGGGAGGTTCCCGTCGGCCAGCGCCGGCAGCAGTCCCGCCCGCAGCAGCGAGGACTTCCCCGCCCCGGAAGCGCCGACCAGCATGACGATCCCGCCGGTCTCGACCGCGCTGCCCAGCCGCTTCAGCAGCGCGGCCGTGCTGCGGGCCCGGCCGAAGAACCAGTCGGCGTCCTGCCGGGTGAACGAGGACAGGCCCGGGTAGGGGCAGACACCGGCGCCGGTGTCCTGCGGGCCCTCCCCGGCGTCCGTCCCGTCGGCGGCGTCCAACGGTGCCGCGAGCGCCCGTTCCCACAGCCGCCGCCAGGCCTTCAGGTCGTAGAGCCCGTCCAGGCTGGGGGACGGGCGGGTCTTGCGGGCCTGTCCGATGAGGACCTCGAGGACGGCGGCCAGCACGGCGAAGCGTGCGGGCACGTTGCGGCCGCGCCGCCAGTCACTGACGCGCTGGGGCGTGGCGCGCAGCGGCTGCCCGCGCTTGTCGACGAGGTTCTGCCGGTTCACCGACTCCGCCACCCGCTTCAGCGGCGGATCGCCGGCTTCGGCGTAGAGCAGCGCGAAACGTTCCGCGAAGACCCCTCGCGGGCTCAAGACCGGACCGGGCGTGCGCATACATCGGTACCTTCCTCCCCCAGGTACCACCGGTGCGCTTTCCACACCGGCACCTCGTCCCCGCCGCCCCGGCGGCTTCCGGCGTGGACAAGGATGCCGAGATTATCAGCGCGGGGCGGGCGGTGTCCGCCGGTTCACGGAGCCGCCGGAACGGGGGTCTCGGCGGCGTGCCGCTGGGGCAGGTGCGCCAGGACGAGGCCGATCGCGGCGATGACGGTGTTCTGGAACGCGGGCTGGATGCCGTTCCACTTGCTGCTCTGCCACATCTGGAACCACTCGCCGCCGACGACGATGAAGCCACAGGTGAACAGCACGACCTGCATGAGCCAGCCGAGCCGGGAAAGCCGCCGCGCGGTGTCCGTGGTGCTTTTCCGCAGCCAGGCGGCGAACCCGGCGGCGAGGACCAGCGCGGTCAGCGTCTCCCAGGCGATGATCGCGACGTAGGCGGTGGTGGCCAGGCCGGGGCTGGTGATCGCGCGCCACATCGTGTCCGGCGACCGGAATGTGGTGTCCATGGCGAACACGTGCTGCACGAATGCTTTGTTCGTGTCGAAGTCGGTGATGTTCCCGAATGCCACGAGCCCGATGTAGAGCGCCGTTATCCCGGTGAACGCGGTGAGCAGGGTGCGCAGGCTGGAGAGTCCGCGAAGGAGAGACATGCCCGGACCTTACTGGAATTCGGGCAGGCGGGGAAAGCGGCCGGAGCGCGTTTTTCGATCGATTGAGCGAAATGGGTGACGGGTGCGGCGGACCCGCGGTGCCCGGCCGGTGTGCCGAGGCGTCCGTCGTCCGGACCGGAAAATCGGATCATGCTCTTGACCAGCGGAACCATGCAGTCTGCGGTTGCGGTTTCACGTAGTGTTGTGCCCTGGGTGGCAAGCTTGATCCTGGCGCGTCCCGCGGTGCTGCGAAGGTAGCTTGACGGCACGCGGGGAGCCGGTCGAAACTGGATTCGAGAAGACCGCCGGATCGGCGGGACCCGGCCCCGCCGAAGTACCGCTGAATGGAATGGCGACCGTTTCCCGAATACGCGTGGAATTGCGGGGAACGGGCGGACTCGCCGGTGTGGCGGTGGTGGGGGCGCCATGAGAAGGGGGGTGTTTTGTGGGCACCCCACCACCCCGCGGGGGGGGCCGCGCCCGGGGGGGGGGCGGCAGGGAGTGTGTGCGGGGTC
>NZ_JBHYIQ010000095.1:0-21165 GCF_042739895.1 Amycolatopsis sp. NPDC059021 | reverse complement strand
GGAGTGCCACCTTTCCCCCTATCTGGGTTGTAGGGGGGTCCCCGGGGCCGAGCGGGGGGTGGGGGGGGGTTTCCCAATTTGGTGGGGGGGGTAATTCGCCCCCCCCGCTCGTCCCCGGCGGGCGGCCGCGCCGCCGGGTCGGCGCAAAGGCGGTTGCGTCCCCGGGTTAACCTGGACAGAGCAGGGTGTCGATCCGGCCATCACCGGGGAGCCTCCGGAAGAACAGGGCGCCGCGCGCGCTCCCAGTAGAACCGGACGGGTGCGGCCCGTGACAGCCGTCGAACGAGTGGCCCGGGAGCGGTGTGCCGGGCAAGCGGGGTGGTACCGCGGAACGCGCCGGAACCGGTGGCGTCTCGTCCCCGTGTGGGTGGCCGGTCAGCGCCGGTCGTCCGTACGCGAGCGACGACCCCGAGGAGCATCCGATGTACCCCCAGGCCCAGCTGGACGGTGAGCAAGGCGTCCCGTCCCAGCCGTCCTTCCCGGCGCTGGAGAAGCAGGTCCTCGCCTACTGGGAGACCGACCGGACGTTCCAGGCCTCGATCGATGCCCGCGAGGCCGGGGAGAACGGCAACAACGAGTACGTCTTCTACGACGGCCCGCCCTTCGCCAACGGCCTGCCGCACTACGGTCACCTGCTCACCGGGTACGTCAAGGACCTCGTCCCGCGCTACCAGACGATGAAGGGCAAGCGGGTCGACCGCCGCTTCGGCTGGGACACCCACGGCCTGCCCGCCGAACTCGAGGCGATGCGCCAGCTCGGGATCACGGAGAAGTCCGAGATCGAGGAGATGGGGATCGCGAAGTTCAACGAGGCTTCGCGGGCCTCCGTGCTGCGCTACACCGACGAGTGGCGGGACTACGTGACCCGGCAGGCGCGCTGGGTCGACTTCGACAACGACTACAAGACGCTCGACCTGTCCTACATGGAGTCGGTCCTCTGGGCCTTCAAGCAGTTGTGGGACAAGGGGCTCGTCTACCAGGGCTACCGCGTCCTGCCGTACTGCTGGCGCGACGAGACGCCGCTGTCCAACCACGAGCTGCGGATGGACGACGACGTCTACGCCAGCCGCCAGGACCCGGCCGTCACGGTCGGCTTCCGCCTGGCGGGCAACGACAACGACCGTGCCGAACTTGACGGCACGTACCTGCTGATCTGGACGACGACGCCGTGGACGCTGCCGTCGAACCTCGCGACCGCGGTGCACCCGGAGGTCCGGTACGTCGTCGTCGAGAGCGAGAACTTCCCGGGCAAGCGTTTCCTGCTCGCCGAGGCCCGCGTCGCCGCGTACGCCCGTGAGCTCGGCGAGGAGCCGACGGTGGTCGCGCACTACACCGGCGCCGACCTGCTCGGAACCCGCTACGCGCCGCCGTTCCCGTACTTCACCGGGCACGAGAACGCGCACCGCGTCCTCTCGGCTGACTACGTCACCACCGAGGACGGCACCGGCGTCGTGCACATCGCGCCCGCCTACGGTGAAGAGGACAAGGTCGTCACCGACGCCGCCGGGATCACCCCGGTCACGCCGGTCGACGCGCGGGGCAAGTTCGACGCCACCGTGCCGGACTATCAGGGCCAGCAGGTGTTCGACGCGAACGCGAACATCGTGCGGGACCTCAAGAACGGCACCGGATCGGCGGCTGAGCAGGGCGCGCTGCTGCTGCGGCACGAGACCTACGAGCACCCGTACCCGCACTGCTGGCGCTGCCGCAACCCGCTGATCTACCGCGCGGTGTCGTCGTGGTTCGTCGCGGTCACCGAGTTCAAGGACCGGATGGTCGAGCTGAACCAGCAGATCACCTGGTACCCGGAGAACGTCAAGGACGGCCAGTTCGGCAAGTGGCTGGAGAACGCGCGCGACTGGTCGATCTCCCGCAACCGGTACTGGGGCTCGCCGATCCCGGTGTGGCAGTCGGACGACCCGGCCTATCCGCGCACCGACGTCTACGGCTCGCTCGACGAGCTGGAGCGCGATTTCGGGGTGCGGCTGGACAATCTGCACCGGCCCTACATCGACGAGCTGACCCGGCCCAACCCGGACGACCCGACCGGGCGCTCGACCATGCGCCGGATCGAGGACGTGTTCGACGTCTGGTTCGACTCGGGTTCGATGCCGTACGCCCAGGTGCATTACCCGTTCGAGAACGCCGAATGGTTCGAGCACCACTACCCGAGCGACTTCATCGTCGAGTACATCGGCCAGACCCGCGGCTGGTTCTACCTGCTGCACGTGCTGGCCACCGCGCTGTTCGACCGGCCGGCGTTCCGGACGTGCGTCTCGCACGGCATCGTGCTCGGCTCGGACGGGCAGAAGATGTCGAAGTCGCTGCGGAACTACCCGGACGTCAACGAGGTCTTCGAGCGCGACGGCTCGGACGCCATGCGCTGGTACCTCATGGCGAGCCCGATCCTGCGCGGCGGCAACCTGGTCGTCACCGACAAGGGCATCCGCGACGCGGTGCGCCAGGCCGTGCTGCCGCTGTGGAACTCGTACTACTTCCTCGCGCTCTACGCGAACGCCGAGGGCGTGGACGGGCAGTGGCGGACGGATTCGGGGCACATCCTCGACCGGTACGTGCTCGCGAAGACCCACGAGCTGGTGACCGACGTCGAGCACGCGATGGACACCTACGACGTCGCGGGCGCGTGTTCGACCGTGCGTGACTTCCTCGAGGTGCTCACGAACTGGTACGTGCGGCGTTCGCGCGACCGGTTCTGGGCGGGGGAGCGCGACGCGATCGACACCCTGCACACCGTGCTGGAGGTGACCTCGCGCGTAGTGGCGCCGTTGCTGCCGCTGACGTCGGAGGTCGTGTGGCGCGGGCTGACCGGCGGCCGCTCGGTGCACCTGACCGACTGGCCGAACGCGCTCGACCTGCCCGCCGACGCGGCGCTCGTGACGGCGATGGACCGCGTGCGTCAGGTCGCGTCGTCGGCGCTGTCGCTGCGCAAGGCGAACAAGCTGCGCGTGCGGCTCCCGCTGGCGAAGCTGACCGTGGCGGCCGAAGACGTCGAGGCGCTGCGGCCGTTCGCCGACATCCTGCGGGACGAGGTGAACGTCAAGGAGGTCGAGCTGACCACCGACGTCGCCGCGCACGGCGCGTTCGAGGTCGCGGTCAACGCGCGGGCGGCCGGTCCCCGGCTGGGCAAGGATGTCCAGGCGGTGATCAAGGCCGTCAAGGCGGGTGACTGGAGCACCACGCCGGAAGGCGCCGTGGTGGCCGCCGGGATCGAACTCGTCGAAGGCGAGTACGAGCGGCGGCTGGTGGCCAAGGGCGGGGGCGCGGCGGCGGAGCTGCCCGGCGGCTCCGGGCTGGTGCTGCTCGATACCGAGGTCACCCCGGATCTGGCCGACGAAGGCGTCGCGCGCGACCTGATCCGGGTCGTGCAGCAGGCTCGCCGTGACGCGGGCCTCGACGTCGCCGACCGGATCACCCTGGTCGTCGACGCGCCGGAGGAGGTCGTGGCGGCGGCACGGAAGCACGAGGAGTTCGTGGCTTCGGAAACCCTCGCCGTGAGCGTGTCCTACGGCCCGGTGACCGACGGGTCCACCGGTGCGGTGGGCGACGGCGTGAAGGTCACTGTCGCGGTGGCGAAAGCGTAGTTCCCCGGCGAAGGTCGGATGATGAAGAAGTCCTCATCTTCGTCTCATCCGGCCTTCGCCGCGGTTGACGAAGGTCGAGGCATGAGCCGAGTACCTCGTATTGCGGCCTTTGTGGCTGTCTTCGCCCTGCCTGTCGGCGCGGGTGTCGCCGCGCTCGCGGCGTCCGCACCCGACCCGCCGCGGGTGCCGTCCGTGGTGCGCATCGGCGAGTCCCCGGCTCCCGCGCCGTCGGCGCCCGTCACCCAGCTGCCGGGGCAGTTGCCGCCTCCGCCGCCGGTGGACGACGATGACGACGGTCCCGATCACCACGATCACGACCACGAACACCACGACCACGAGCACCACGACGACGGCCCCTTCGACGACGGGCCGCTGGACGACATCTGGCCTTTCGATGACTGAACGTGCCGCGCGGGGCAGCCGGATCCCGGCCAGGGTGCGGATCATGGGCTGGTTCGTCCTGCTGATGACCGCCGGGCTCGCCACCGTCGTGCTGCTGGTGTCGGTGTCGGAGTTCGCGGCCGTCGACAACCGGATCAACCGGGCGCTGGAACAGGACGTGAGCGAGTTCCGCACCTTCGCGGCGATCGGGACCGATCAGGGCGGCCGGGCGATCGGGGACCCGTGGGTGCTGTTCGACCGGCACCTGCGCACGCAGTACATCCACGAGGCCGAGGTGCTGCTCGGCGTCGTCGACACCGGGACGCAGCTGGACGCGCTCAAGCAGGTCGACCAGTCGGTGAAGCACGTCCGGATCGACCAGCCGTTGCTGCGTCAGGTGGTCGACACTCCGGGCGGCACCGGCACGATCGCCACCGCGGGCGGGGATCTGCGGTTCCTGCGGGTGGACGTGGTGGCACCGGGTTCGCCGGGCGGGCGCGCGTGGTTCGTCGCCGGGTACTTCACCGGCCGGCTGCGCGGGGACGCGGCGGGCACGGTCCGGACGCTGCTGTGGGTCAGCCTGGTCGCGCTGGTGCTCGCGGCCGGGGTCTCGTGGCTGGTGGCGGGGCGGATCCTGGCGCCGGTGCGGACCGTGCGCCAGGCCGCGGCGGATCTCACCGAGGACGACCTCACGCACCGCATCCCGGTACACGGCCGGGACGACATCGCCGCGCTGGCCGAGCAGTTCAACGCGATGCTGGACCGGCTGGAGCGCGCGTTCAGCACCCGGCGGCAGTTCCTCGACGACGCCGGGCACGAGTTGCGCACGCCGATCACGATCATCCGCGGGCATCTCGAGGTGATGGGCGACGATCCGGCCGAACGCGCCGAGGTCGTCCGGCTGTGCACCGACGAGCTCGACCGGATGGCCAGGATCGTCGACGACCTGCTGCTGCTCGCGAAGGCCGAGCAGCCGGATTTCCTGCGCCCGGAACGGGTTTCGGTGCCGGAGCTGACCAGCGACATCGACGCGAAGGCCCGCGCGATCGCCGATCGGCGGTGGACGCTGGAATCGGTCGGTGAGGGCGACGCGGTGCTCGACCCGCAGCGGGTGACGCAGGCGGTGCTGCAACTGGCGCAGAACGCGGTGCAGCAGACGGCGGCGGGGGCGCTCATCCGCGTCGGTTCGTCGATCGAGGGCGATACGGTGTCGTTCTGGGTTGCCGACAGCGGCCCAGGGGTACCCGGCGAGCACGCCGAGCGGATCTTCGAACGGTTCGTCCGCGGGGACGGCGGCGAGCGGAACGGGGCCGGTCTCGGGCTGGCCATCGTGAAGGCCATCGCCGAGGCCCACCACGGACGCGCGTGGTTCCGCTCGGACCAGGGCGCGGGCGCGACATTCGGCGTCGCGCTGCCGGTGGGAGCCGTCGCGGACCAGTCGGAGGTGACATGATGGGGCGGATCCTGATCGCGGAGGACGAGCAGCGTATCGCTTCCTTCGTCGAAAAGGGGTTACGTGCCAACGGTTTCACGACCACCGTCGTGGGAGACGGGGACGCCGCCCTCGCCACCGCGATCGTCGGCGGTTTCGACCTGGTGATCCTCGATCTCGGGCTGCCGCTGCGGGACGGGTTCGCCGTGCTGCAGGCGATGCGCGCGGCGAAGATCGAGACACCGGTGATCATTCTGACGGCGCGGGATTCGGTGCGCGACACCGTCGCCGGGCTGGAAGGCGGCGCGGACGACTACATGACCAAGCCGTTCCGGTTCGAGGAACTGCTCGCCAGGGTCCGGCTGCGGCTGAGATCGGGGGAGGCGAAGCCGGAGGCCGGCGTCCTGCGGCACGGGACGCTGTCGCTGGACCTGCGGACGCGCCGCGCGTCGCTGCCGGAGTCCACTGTGGACCTGACGGCGCGGGAGTTCGCGTTGCTGGAGCTGTTCCTGCGGCATCCGGGCCAGGTGCTGGCGCGGGAGCAGATCCTCTCGCACGTGTGGGGATACGACTTCGACCCGGGGTCCAATGTGGTCGACGTCTACGTCCGTACGCTGCGCCGCAAACTCGGCCAGTCCCGGATCGAGACCGTGCGCGGCATGGGCTACCGCCTGGTCTGACCACCCGCTCGCCGATTCGGGCTGTCGCCGGGCCGTCGTGAACGCGATCATCGAGGGGTGACAGACGTTCCTGATCGGCCCCGCCCGGCGGAACGCACGGGGCGGGCGCCGTTGCCGCGGTGGACGGTGCCGGTGGCCGCGGTGGTGGTGCTGCTGACCGCCACCGTGGTGCTGATCGTGCTGTGGCGGTGGATCGACGACCTGGCGCTGGCCGATCCGGAGAAGCGGGCGGCCGCGCACCTGGACGCGGTGAAGGTCGCGGCGTCGATCGCGGTGGGCGGGGGCGGGGTGTTCGCGCTGTATCTGGCGGCGCGGCGGCAGCGGACCCAGGAGTTCGAACTGGCGGCCCGGTATGCCGAACTCGCCCAGCGCGACCGCGTCCAGGCCCACACCGAGCACGTGGCGGAGACCAACCGGCTGCACGCCGAACGGGTCGCCGGCGACGCCCGGCTCGACGCCGAGGCCCGCCGGATCACCGAGTTGTACCTGAAGGCCAGTGAGCAGCTCGGGTCGGACAAGGCGCCGGTGCGCCTGGCCGGGCTTTACGCGCTGGAACGCCTCGCGCAGGACAACGAGGGGCAGCGGCGGACCGTCGTCAACGTCATGTGCGCCTACCTGCGGATGCCCTATCCCCAGCCCGGTGACCCGCCCGCCGACGACGCCGACGAGCCGGCGCGGGCTCGCTACAGCGACCGTCTGCAGGAACGCGAGGTCCGGCTCACCACTCTGGGCATTCTCGAAAGCCACCTTCGTCCCGGCGACGATCCCGCCCGGCCGGTCGATACTTTCTGGCCCGACACCGATCTCGACCTCACCGGCGCCGTGCTCATCGACCTCAACCTGAGCCACTGCCGGGTCGGCACCGTCCGGTTCAGCGGGGCGACCTTGACCGGGGAGACCTGGTGCCGCGAGGCGACATTCCTCGGGGATGCCTGGTTCGATGGGGCGACGTTCACCGGGATCGCCCGGTTCGGCGGGGCTACGTTCTCCGGCCACGCCTGGTTCGACAAGGCGGCGTTCACCGGGGCAACCTGGTTCGGCGGGGTGACGTTCACCGGGGACGCCTGGTTCGGCGGGGCGACGTTCACCGGAGGCGCCTTGTTCAGCGGCGCCGCGTTCACCGGGAGCGCCTCGTTCGGCGAAGCTACGTTCGCCAACGGGACCTGGTTCGGAGAGGCGATGATCGCCCATCCGGTGTCGGAACTGTCGGTCTGGCCGCCGGGGTGGCGTCCCGCCGAGGACCACGGCGTTGTCGAGGGCAGGGAAGGCACTTGGCATCGCGTTATCCAGTCGGGCACCGAGCCTGACGACCCCGTCGCGTGACCTGTCCGGCGAGGACCGCGTTCGTCCGATGAGATGAAGAGCCTCTCATCCGGTCTTCACGTATGGCTCAGCCGCTGCCGCGACGCTGGGGAGCATGGACAACCCCACTGCCGTGCTGGCGCCAGGGCCGGGCACCGGCCGCCGGGTCCCGGTGTGGCCGTTCGCCGCGGGTTCCCTCCTGGTGACCGCGATCATCCTGATACCGCAGGGAATCGGGCTCGCTCCGCACGGCCGGATCGCGCTCGCGGTGTTCGCGGTCGCGGTGATCGCCTGGATCTCCGGCAGGCTCGACGACACGTTCGTCGGGCTCGCCTCCGCGACGGTTCTCGCGGTCACCGGGGTGGTCAAGACGTCCACCGTGTTCGACGCGCTCGGTGGTGCGACGATCTGGCTGCTCATAGCGGCGTTCGTCCTCGCCGCCGGGCTCGGCGCGACCGGTCTGCCCGCGAAGGCCGCTTTGGCGCTGGCCGCGAAGGCACGCACCCCGCGGCAGCTCGCCCACCTGGTCACGTTGGCCCTGATCGGCACGGCGCTCGCGGTCCCGGCCACGTCCGGACGTGCCGCGCTGGCGTTGCCGGTGTTCGTGGCGCTGGCGAAAGCCCTTGCCGGGCAACGGAAACTCGTCCGCGCGCTGGCGTTGCTGTTTCCGGCGGTCATCCTGCTTTCGGCGTCGGCGACGTTGATCGGCGCGGGCGCGCACGTGATCACGAGCGAGGTGCTCGCGGCCGCGACCGGGCAGGGGATCGGCTACGGTCGCTGGCTGCTGCTCGGCCTGCCGTTCGCGGTGGTGAGTTCCCACCTCGCCGCCGAGGTCGTGCTGCTGACGACCACCACCCGCGAAGACCGCAGGATCCGCTTGTCGATCCCGCATGAGAAAACCCGTCTCACCGCGGAACAGCGACGGGCGCTGGCCGTCCTCGCGTTGGTGATCTCCTTGTGGTGCACGGAATCCTGGCACGGCCTCTCGCCCGCGCTCGTCGCGCTGCTCGGCGCGTTGCTGATCACCTCGCCGCGCCTCGGCACGATCGGCATGGGCCCGGCGCTCGGTTCCGTTCCCTGGCCGCTGCTGATGTTCATGGCCACCACGGCCGTGCTCGGTACCGCGCTGGCGACGTCGGGCGCCGCGCGGTGGCTGGCGGGTCTCGTGTTCGGCCAGGGCGGATCGCCGATGGGGCTGCTGACGGCGGTCGTCGTGCTCAGCGCCGCCGCGCATCTGGTGCTGCAGTCGCGCTCGGCCCGGTCGTCGGTGCTCGTGCCGCTGGTGATCCCGCTGGCCGCCGCGTCGGGACTGAATCCCGTGGCGGTCGCGTTCGCCTCGACCGTCGCCGCCGGGTTCTGCCACACCCTGCCCTCGTCGGCGAAACCGGTCGCCCTTTTCGCCGCCGTACCGGACGTCCCCGGCTACGGCAGGGCGGATCTCGTGCGGCTTTCGGCCGTGCTCGGCCCGCTCGTCGTCCTGCTCGTTCTCGGTTTCGCCGTCTGTGTATGGCCGCTGCTCGGTCTCCCGCTCTCCCGTTAGGACAGTCGTTTGCGGACTGAAAGGACCACGTCATGAGCACGTTCACCCCCACCCGTTTCCTGGTCGCCCCGAGCGGCTTCAAGGAATCCCTGTCCGCGGAGGCCGTCGCCGACGCCATCGCCGCCGGGATCCGCCGGGTCGTTCCCGGTGCGCTGGTCGACCTCGTCCCGCTGGCCGACGGCGGCGAGGGGGCGGCACGCACCCTGGCGGCCGCGACGGGTGGTGAACTCGTGCCGAGGGTCGTCAGCGGTCCGGTGGGTGATCCGGTCGCCGCGCATTTCGCGATCCTCGGTGGGGACGGGCCGCGGACCGCCGCCGTCGAGATGGCCGCGGCCGCGGGGCTGCGCCTGGTGCCGCCGGGCCTGCGGGATCCGGGCCGGACGACGACCCACGGCGTCGGCGAGCTGATCGCCGCCGCGCTGGACGCCGGATGTCGCCGGATTCTGGTTTGCTGCGGGGATTCCGGGACCTGTGACGGCGGTGCGGGCGCCCTCCACGCGCTGGGGGCGAGGTTCGCCGGCGCGGCGGGCGACCCGGTGCGGCCGGACGGGACGACGCTGGCGGACGTCGTCCAGCTCGATCTGTCCGGATTGGACGAAAGACTGTCCGATGTGGATATTTTGGTCGCTTGCAACCCGCACAACGTCCTCACCGGAAGGCGAGGAGTGGCAAGGGTTTTCGGTCCGCAGAAGGGGGCGTCGCCGGAGGAGGTGGAGACGCTGGCCGCGGCCATGGAGCACTGGGCGAAGCTGCTGGAACATCAGCGCGGCGCCGATCTGCGCACGGTCGCGGGTGGCGGCGCGTCGGGCGGTCTCGGTGCCGGGCTGGCCGGCGCGCTCGGGGCCCGGCTCGTGCCGCGCTTCGACGTCCTGCTCGGCCACACCGGCCTGGACGCCGCGCTCGACGGCGCGGACCTGGTGATCACCGCCGAAGGCGCCATCGACGCCCAGTCGTCGCTCGGCAAGGTCCCCGGCGAGGTGGCTCGCCGGGCGAAGCGGCGCGGCAAGCCGGTCGTCGCGCTCGCCGGCACGATCGGCGCGGGGGCGCGGGACACCTACGACACCGGGATCGACGCGTTCGCCGGGATCCTGCCCGCGCCGCTGCCACTGGCCGAGGCCATCGCGCGGGCGGCGGAGCTGGTGACCGACGCCACCGAGCGGGCGCTGCGGCTCGTGCTGGTTGGAGCCACGCTGGCGCGCGGCTGATCACGAAAAGGATTCGGGTAGGTCGCTTTCCCACCGGGCACCGTGACCTGTTGGTCAACCATGGGCAAGCTGGGCGATCGTGCGCGGGGGTCGCGCGAAAAAGGGGAGGGGTGGAAAGTGGGTCCTGCCAGAAGACGCGGGGTGCTGATCGGCGGCGCGGTAGGGGTGGTCGCCATCGTCACGGCCGGGGTAGTGGTCTTGACCAGTGGGAACGAGGCGCCGGCGAGCGACGCGGCACCCTCGGGGACGGCGGGCCCGGTGGCGGTCGACCCGACGGCGGTGGTGACGGAGTACCTGCAGGACCTCGCCGAGGCCAATCCGGACGCCGCGGGCGCGCTGACCGACGATCCGGCGGCGGCCGCGGTCGCCTTGCGGGACGCGCGCAACGCGCTGATGCCTGCCAAGACCACGGCGACGTTGAGCAGGCTCGATCCGACCCCGGCGGGGGCGGCGAAGACCGGCGGCACGTTCGCCATGACGTGGACACTGCGGCCGGGGAAGACCTGGACCTACGACGTCCCGTTCGAGCTGACGAAGGCCGCGCAGGGCTGGCGGCTGCACTGGGTCCCCGCGTTGCTGCATCCGAAGCTGGAGCAGGGGCAGCGGCTGGTCGCCGCGACCGGTCCCGCGGACCGGCCCGCGGTGGTCGACCGGGACGGCAAGCCGCTGGTGATGGCGGGGCAGGCGGGGAACAAGCCCGCCGAGGGCAATCCGGCGCCGCTGCTGCAAAGCGCCTTCGCGGCGCAGGCCACGACGGCGAAGGCGGACGGGTTCGCCGTCCAGCGGGCCGACGCGTCGGGCAAGAACCTCGAAACGCTGTACGGCCAGGACGAGGGCAGCGACGGCAAACCGCTCACCGCGTCGCTGAGCGTCGCGACGCAGAACGCCGCACAGTCCGCTGTGGACGGTTACCAGGGCAAGGCGATCATGGTCGTGCTCCAGCCGTCCACCGGTGATCTGCTCGCGGTGGCGCAGAACGCGGCGGCGGGTACCGAGCCGAAGGCGTTCAGCGGGTTGTACGCGCCGGGCTCGATCTTCAAGATCGTGACGGCCACCGCCGCGCTCGAACAGGGCCTCGCGACCGCCGACACGGCGTTGCCGTGCCCCGGCAGTGACCAGATCGGGACCCGGACGATCCCCAACGAGAACCGCTTCGACAAGGGCACGATCCCGTTGCACCAGGCGTTCGCGTTCTCGTGCAACACGACGTTCGGCAGGCTGGCCTCGCGGTTGCCCGCGGACGGGCTGGTCAAGGCCGCCGACCAGTACGGGCTCAACGCCGACTTCGACATCCCCGGCCTGCAGACCGAGGCCGGGAAGGTGGTGTCTGCCACCGGGAACGACCGGCTGGTCGAGGACGGCATCGGGCAGGGGGACGTGCAGGTCAGCCCGTTCGGCGCGGCGCTGATGGCCGCGACGGCCGCGTCGGGCAAGGCCGTGACGCCGAAGCTGTGGCACGGGCTGGACACCACGGTCGCCAAGCCGTACTCGCCGCCGTCCGCCGGGGTGCTGGGCGCGGTGCGGTCGATGATGCGGGAGGTCGTCACCACCGGTACCGGGAAGGCGGCGGCAGGGGCGGGGCAGGTCCACGGCAAGACCGGTACCGCGGAGTTCGGCGCCGACGGCCAGGCCAACGGCTGGTTCGTCGGCTACCGCGGCGACGTCGCCTTCGCCGTCCTGCTGGAAGGCGCGAACGACTCGAACCCGGCTGTCTCCCTCGCCGCGAAGTTCCTCAACGCCATCCACTAGCGCCCACCCGGGAGCCTGGCCCCGGAATGCCGTCAAGGCCACCTTACGGGCGTCAGACGCCCACAAGGTGGCCTTGACAGCACGTCGCGATAGGGGGCGGCGGTGGTTTCCGGCCGCCCGCTTCTGTCGGTCCCGCCGCCTAGGATGTACGGCAAGGGGGCCTCGAAGTGTCCTGAACGACGCGTTCGGGACGTTGAGTGTCTCGTCCGCGTCGTTCGCGACACCGGACGGCGGATTCAGGCCGAATCCACGAAGCGGGCGGCGGGGCCCGGGGTGCGGTGGATCGCGGACGGCGGTAGCTGGGTGTGCCCCGCCGCGCATTCCAGCACGATGCGGACCGGTTCCTCGCAGGCGTGGTCGTCGTCGGTGCGGTGGCGGACCACCACCGAGGGACCTTCCGGGCCGGCAAGGTACTTGTCGCCCCATTCCAGCAAGGCCACCAGGGTCGGCCGCAGGTCGAGGCCACGCTCGGTGAGCCGGTACTCGTAGCGCTGCCGGGCCCCCGGCTCCTGGTACGGGATGCGGTGCAGCACACCGGCTTCGACCAGGTTGTCGAGCCGGGTGGCGAGCAGGTTGCTGGCGATGCCCAGGCGGTCGCGGAAGTCGCTGAACCGGCTCGCGCCGTCGAGGGCCTCCCGGACGATCAGCAGTGACCAGCGCTCTCCGACGACCGACAGTGCGCGTGCCACCGAACAGTTGACGGGGTCGATGCGCCGGGCCGGGTCCATGGCCGCCACCTTACCCCCTGAGTTGACAATCTCCACTCAGCGGGCCTAGCGTTCGCCCGGCTGAGTTTAAAAAATAAACCAAGGAGCGGCCGACATGCCGATGCTGGACGTCTACATTCCCGAGGGAACCTTCGCGGCCGACCGGGAAACGGCGCTGCTGAACCGGATCACGGAGATCCTCATCCGGCACGAAGGGTTCGATCCCGCCGATCCGGTCACGCGCTCGGTCTCCTGGGTGTTCCTGCATCGCCCGGCCGCCGTCTACGTCGGTGGCGCGCCCGCGGACGCGCCGCGCTACAAGGTGGTCCCGTCCGTCCCGGAGGGACAGCTGGACGCCGGCAAGCGGGCGGGTGTCGTGCGCGAGGTCACCGAGGCGATCCTCGATGCCGAGGACGGCGCGTGGCCACGCGACCCCGGCCGGATCTGGGTGTTCCCCACGGAAATCCCCGAGGGGCACTGGGGTGGCTCCGGCGAGATCAGGCCCTTGAAGCGCATCCTCGGCCGGCTCACCGGCGACGATGCCGAGCGGGCGGCCGAACTCGCCGCCGAGCGCATCCTCGCCAGCCGCGCCGAACGTGCCCAGCTTCCGGACCGCTCTCGCTGATCCGGTCCCCGAGCCGTCCGGCGGCAGCGCGCGGATCGTTCGGCCGCGCCCGAACGATCCGCCTTCTACGGTGGGGACATGGAGACCATCGCACTGGCCGAGGTGGCCGCGGTGCTCGCCGACCCGAGCAGGGCGACGATGTGCCTGGCGTTGCTGGACGGCCGCGCGTGGACCGTCGGCGAGCTGGCCGCGGCCGCGCGGATCGCGGTGTCGACGGCGAGTGAGCATGTCACCCGGCTGGAGGAAACCGGGTTCGTCGCGCGGGTGAAACAGGGGAGGCACGCCTACGTCCGCATCGCCGACCCGCGGGTGGCGGAGCTGATCGAACATCTCGCGCAGCACGCCGATCGCCGCCCGATCACCGGCCTGCGCTCCTCGGTGCGCGTCCGCAAGCTCGGGTTCGCCCGCACCTGCTACGACCACCTGGCCGGGAAGCTCGGCGTCGCGCTGCGCAACGGGATGATCGCGCGCGGGCTGGTCGACACCGGATCGGGGCTCACCCTCACCGCTCACGGGCACGACGTGCTGGCGGAGCTGGGGGTGGATCTCCCCAGTGGCAGGCGGCGGCCGCTGCTGCGTGACTGTCTGGATTGGACGGAGCGCCGCGAACACCTCGGCGGCGGCGCGCCCGCCGCGCTGCTGGAACGGGCACTGGCGGCGGGCTGGGTCGAACGTGGTCACCAGGCACGCGCGATGCGGGTGCTGCCCGCCGCGGCCGAACCGTTCGCGACGCTCGGTGTCGACCTCGACACGCTGGAAGAGCCGGTATTTTGATGTTTCTTTAACACATCGGGTGAGTGCCACTCGGTGTCGGTACACGATCGTGTGAGCACCCCGCCTCCTTATCCTGAGAGCCCACGGCGACCGGGAAGGGAGGCGACATGGATCAGCTTCCCGTGCTGCTCGGCGTCGGCGGGATCGTGCTGCTCGCCTCCGTGGTGGCGGTGCGCCTGTCCGTCCGGCTCGGACTGCCCTCGCTCCTGCTGTACTTGGGGATCGGTGTCCTGCTGGGCGAAGCCGGGTTCGGCATCCGCTTCGAGAATCCCGAGCTGACGCAGTCGCTCGGCATCGCCGCGCTGGTGCTGATCCTCACCGAGGGCGGGCTCACCACGCGGTGGCAGGCGGTGAAACCCGCGCTGGGGCCCGGAATCGCACTGTCCACTTTGGCCGTCGTGGCGAGCGTGGCGGTCACCGGCAGCGCGGTGCACTGGCTGCTCGGCCTCGACTGGCGGCTCGCGCTGTTGTGGGGCGCGGTGCTCGCCTCCACCGACGCGGCCGCCGTGTTCTCCGTGCTGCGCAACGCCGGGGTCGGCAAACGGCTGGTCGGCATGCTGGAGCTGGAATCCGGCCTCAACGACGCGCCCGCCTACATCGCCGTCGTCGTGCTGGCCACCGGGTCCACAGTGGACTGGACGCTGCCGCTGCTGGTGATCTACGAGCTGGGCGCCGGGCTGGTGATCGGCCTGCTGCTCGGCTGGCTCGGGGCGCTGGCGCTGCGCAGGGCGGCGCTGCCCGCCACCGGCCTGTATCCGCTCGCCACGGTGTCGGTGTGCGTCCTGGCGTTCTCCAGCGGGCAGCTCGCGCACGCCTCCGGCCTGCTCGCGACGTACGTCGCCGGGCTGGTGCTGGGCAATTCCCGGCTGCCGCACCGATCCGACACGCTGTCCTTCGCCGAAGGCCTCGGCTGGCTCGCCCAGATCGGGCTGTTCGTGCTGCTCGGCCTGTTCGCCTCGCCGAGCAGGCTGCTGGAAACGCTGGTGCCGGGGCTCGTGGCGGGCGCTGTCGTCCTGCTGCTCGCGCGCCCGCTTTCGGTCCTGCTGTCGATGCTCCCGTTCCGCGTGCCGTGGTGGGAACAGGTGTTCCTGTCGTGGGCCGGCCTGCGCGGCGCGGTGCCGATCGTGCTCGCGATGATCCCGCTTTCCCAGGGCGTGCCGGGCGCGCAACGGCTGGTGGACGCGGTGTTCGTGCTGGTCATCGTGCTGACCCTGGTGCAGGGCGCGACGCTGAGCCCGCTCGCGCGGGTGCTCGGGCTGGCCCGGCACACCGAACCGCACGAGGTCGAGGTCGACTCCGCGCCGCTCGACGAAATGGGCGCCGAGCTGCTGCAGGTCCGTATCCAGGCCGGATCGCGGCTGCACGGCGTGTACCTCTCGGAGCTGCGGCTGCCGGCCGGCGCGACGGTCAGCCTCGTGGTGCGCGACGGCGCCGGGTTCACGCCCGAGAAGACCAGCCGCCTCCAGGAGCACGACCAGCTACTGGTGGTGACCACCGAACGGGCCAGGAGTGCCACGGAGCGCCGGTTGCGGGCCGTGGACCGGGCAGGCCGCCTGGCCCGCTGGAAGGGCGAATCCGGCCGCTAGCTCACAAAACCGGCCTCGATGGTTGGTAGTTTTCCGTAGATCTTTCCACCGTGTGTTCCCCTGACGCACCCTTTCGGGCTAATGTGCGCTCGCATCGTCTACCTCGAATGGGTGAGCTTCTCGGGCTAAGGAGTACACACGGTGATGCTGAAACTGAGTGCGCGCTGGGCCGGCTTCGCCGCCGCGACGACCGCCGGAGCGTTGCTCCTGGCCCCCGCGGCCTCCGCCGCGGACACGTTTCCCGCCTTCGCCCTGCCGTTCGCGGCGGGCCAGCTCGTGTATTCGGCCGGGATCCACTCCGACGACGGTGGCAGCGGCGTGAAGAACGCCATCGACTTCAGCCCGGCCGACAAGACCGTCCGTGCCCCGCTGGCCGGGACCGTGCATCTGCAGCACTGCGCTGGGGGTGACTGGGTGACCATCGACCACGACGGCGGCTGGCGCACCGGGTACTACCACATGGAGAACATCCAGGTCGCCGACGGACAGCGGGTCGCGCCCGGCGCCGTCCTCGGTTCCACCGGCAACGCCCTGCCCTGCGGCGGCAGCACCACCGGTGCCCATGTCCACTTCACGCTCTGGACGCTGCCCGCCACGACGGCGTCCGGGAATCCCGGCGACGCAAGGGATTGGCGCGCTCGCGGGAACTGGAGCGGGCTGTCCTACGCCGAGGTCTCCGGCGAACTGGCCGCCGCGCTCGGCGAGCCGATCGACGGCAAGGAGCTGGGCGGATGGCGGTTCGCGGCGGGCGCCGAGCAGTACGAGGGGACGGCGACGCACCTGACCGACCAGTCGGTCGTCCGGCTGCCGGGCCGCTTCCGGGTGACGGCGTAGACCGCAATGACCGCAATTCCGGAGAGTGACGGCCGTCTCAGTCACCCGGATGGGACTGGATCGGCGCACGCGGTGTCGGCTATCTTCGTCGTCAGGTCATGAGTGCCAGCGCTAAGCCCCGGCTTGCTGGCCGGCAACCCTCCAACCGCGGTGGGGTGCCCCGGGTGAGGACCGGGCCTGTCGCGAGGTGCGGCGGGCAAGCGCGGGCCCCTCGCCGGGGGTCCCCCGGACCGCCGAGGAGGCACCCGATGACACTCGCCGTCGATCGTCAGAACACCACCGAAACCACCGTTACCGTTGCGCCGCAAGGAATCCCGGCGGTCGCGGGTGCCGGGCTGAGCGTTCCGCTCGTCACCGGCGGCGAGATCGGCTACGCGAACCTCGACCACGCCGCGAGCGCGCCCTGTCTGGACGCCGTGCGCCGCGCGGTGGACGAGTTCCTGCCCTGGTACGCGAGCGTGCACCGCGGCGCCGGGTTCGCCTCGCAGGTCTCGACGCGGCTTTACGAGCGCACGCGCGACATCCTGCGCCGGTTCGCCGACGCGCGTTCGACCGACACCGTGGTGTTCACCCGCAACACCACCGATTCCTTCAACCTGCTCGCCCGCAGCCTGCCCAAGCACACCTCGGTGGTCGTCTTCGACACCGAGCACCACGCCGCGCTGCTGCCGTGGCGGGGCCCGAACGTCCGCCGGATTCCGACGCCACGCACCCGGCTCGCCGCAGTGTCCGCTGTGGACGAAGCGCTCGCGGAATGCCCGCAGGGGCCCCGATTGGTGGTCGTCACCGGAGCGTCCAATGTGACCGGTGAGCTGCTGCCCGTCGCGGAGATCGCGGCGGTGGCCCGCCGCCACGGCGCCCGGATCGCGCTCGACGCCGCCCAGCTGGCCCCGCATCGCCGGATTTCCTTGCGGGAACTGGATGTCGACTACGTCGCGCTGTCCGGCCACAAGCTGTATGCGCCGTTCGGTGCCGGTGCGCTCATCGGCCGCGCGGACTGGCTCCGTGCCGCCCAGCCGTATCTCGCCGGTGGCGGCGCGACCAAGCTCGTCACGGGCGAGGCCGACGACCTCGGCGTCGTCTGGAACGCCGGACCGGAACGGCACGAGGCCGGTTCGCCCAACACCGTCGGCGTGTACGCCCTCGGCGTCGCGTGCGAACAGCTCGCCGCCCACTGGGACGCCGTCGGCGCGCACGAAGAGGTCCTGCTGGCCCGGCTGCGCAAGGGGCTCGCCGCGATCCCGGGCTGCGCCGAACTGCGGCTATTCGACGCGCCGGTGGACCGCGTCGGCACGGTGAGCTTCGTGGTCGACGGCTTCGAGCCCGGCTGGCTGGCCGCGGTGCTTTCGGCCGAGTACGGCATCGGCGTCCGCGACGGCGCCTTCTGCGCGCACGTCGCGACCAAGCGGCTCATCGGCGTCGCCGGGGGAGCGGGTCAGCAGGCGGTGCGGGTCAGCCTCGGTCTCGGCAGCACCACCGAACACGTCGACCGGCTCGTGCTCGCGCTGCGCCAGATCGTCGCGCGTGGTGCCCGCTGGGAGTACGCGAAGCAGGACGGCCGCTGGGCGCCGGTCGGCGATCCGCGCGAACTGCCCCCGTTCTGCGCCTGAGCTGAAGGGGACTTTCCTCTCGTGACGTGAGCTGAAGGGGACTTTCGTCGCATCCCATGCACGGAAAGTCCCCTTCAGCTCACGGGTGATCCGCTATCGTGGCGCGATGGCGAACGCGCGGCCACGGTACTGGTTTCCCTTGGCGCTGCTGGGATTCGCGCAGCTGCTCCTGGTCGCGGCGGCACTGCTGAGCGCGAGCTCGCGGTTCGGCGTCAGCATGTCTTCGCGGAGAAACCCGGTGAGCGGCGGACTCTTCGGGATCGGCGCCGAGACGTCGACAGGGTGGTTCGCCTATGTGGACTCGCCGCCGTCCTACGCGTTCGCGAGTGTCGGGGCGGGCTGGCTGTGGGTGCTGGTGGCGGCCGTCCTCGGCGTCGCGGCCTGGTACTTCGTCCTGGCCCGGCGCGCGGGCAGCCCGCCGCGCACCGGCCGGTTCGTGCTGCTCACGCTCGGCGCGCTCGTCGCCGTACCGCTGCTCGACCTCGTCGGGTTCTGGCAGTTCCGCCTGGACGCCGACGTGCGGGGCCCGATGATCGCGACCCTCGGCCTCGTCCTGCTCGCCTGGTTCGAGCGCAGCGTGCTCGTGCTGGTGGTGACGGCGGTGTTCGTGCTGGCCGCCGTGGTGTTCCTGCCGGGCATCGCCGGGGCCCTGGTCTCGGCCGTGGCGCTGCTGGCCGGGGCGTTCGCGGCGCTCGCCGGGCCGCGGCGGGGACGTCCGGAGCCTGCCGCCGACACGGACTGAACGCGTGCCGTGGACAATGGACCGGTGAGCACCGAGTCCTCCCCGTCCGAACCCGAGACGACCCCGGCAGCGGACCTCCCGCCGGATCCGGCCGTGACCAGCGAATCCGCGGTTTCCGAGCCGGACGAGACGGGCCCGTCGAAGGCGTTGCCGAGGCGCACGGTGGCCATCGTGTTCGCCGTCGCGGTGGTGATCTGGGTGATCGACCTGGTCACCAAGAACCTCGCCGCGGCGAACCTGGAGGGCAAGGAGCCGGTCCGGGTCCTCGGCGGGCTCGTCTACCTGCAGCTGGTGCGCAACCCCGGCGCGGCGTTCTCCATGGCCACCGGCATGACGTGGGTGCTCGCGCTGGTCGCGGCGGCGGTCGTCGTCGCGATCGTGTGGCTGTCCCGGCGGCTGCGCTCGGTGGGCTGGGCGATCGGGCTCGGCCTGGTGCTCGCCGGGGCACTGGGCAACCTGACCGACCGGATCTTCCGCGCGCCCGGCCCGTTGCAGGGCCACGTCGTCGACTTCATCTCCGCCTTCGCCCCGAACGGCCAGGGCTGGGCCATCTTCAACATCGCCGACTCCTCGATCTGCGTCGGCGGCGTGCTG
This sequence comes from Amycolatopsis sp. NPDC059021, assembly GCF_042739895.1. Taxonomy (NCBI): domain Bacteria; kingdom Bacillati; phylum Actinomycetota; class Actinomycetes; order Pseudonocardiales; family Pseudonocardiaceae; genus Amycolatopsis; species Amycolatopsis sp. NPDC059021. Next base: position 1,802 of record NZ_JBHYIQ010000095.1, on the reverse strand, counting down.
ATCGTGCTGTTGTCGTTGCTGGGCAAGGATTACGACGGGACGTCGACGAAGGACAAGAAGAAGGCCGCCGCCGAAAGCGCCGGGGAACAGGCGTGAGCGCGCGGATGCTGCCCGTCCCGGACGGGCTCGACGGCATGCGTGTCGACGCCGGGCTCGCGAAACTGCTGGGGCTGTCCCGCACGGTCGTCGCGGAACTCGCCGAGTCGGGCGATGTGCTGCTGGACGGGCGTCCTGCCGGGAAGTCGGACCGCCTCACCGCGGGCGGGCTCCTGGAAGTGACACTGCCCGATCCGGAACGGCCGATCGAGGTCGTCGCCGAACCGGTCGAGGGCATGCGGATCCTGCACGACGACGAGGACATCGTCGTCGTCGCGAAGCCCGTCGGCGTCGCCGCGCACCCGAGCCCCGGCTGGGCGGGCCCGACCGTGGTCGGCGGCCTGGCGGCGGCGGGCCTGCGGATTTCGACGTCGGGCGCCGCCGAGCGCCAGGGTGTCGTGCACCGGCTCGACGCGGGGACCAGCGGCGTGATGGTGGTGGCGAAGAGCGAACACGCCTATACTGTGCTGAAGCGGGCGTTCAAGGAACGGACCGTCGACAAGGGCTACCACGCCGTCGTCCAGGGCCATCCGGATCCCACGCGCGGCACCATCGACGCCCCGATCGACCGGCATCCGCGCCACGACTACAAGTTCGCCGTCGTCACGGGTGGCCGTCCGAGCGTCACGCACTACGAGGTCACCGAGGCTTTCCGGGCCGCGTCGTTCGCGCAGATCAAGCTGGAGACGGGCCGGACCCACCAGATCCGGGTGCACTTCTCCGCGCTGCGGCACCCGTGCGTCGGCGACCTGACCTACGGCGCCGATCCGGTGCTCGCGCGGAAACTGGGCCTCTCGCGTCAGTGGCTGCACGCCAGGACGCTCGCCTTCGCGCACCCCGCGGACGGCCGGTGGGTCGAGTTCGAGGCCGAGTACCCGGACGACCTGTCGAGCGCGCTCAAGATCCTCCGCGACGAAACCTGACTTTGTTGCAGTAGCTGAAACAACTCCCGCGTTCGGGCGGATTGTGCCGACGCGCGCGGAAACCGGTTCATCACCACTTTTCGTGAGTGATGATGACCGCATGGCGATGGCCGATTCGGATCCGGCAGTCCGTGCGCGGGAACTGGGCGCGGCGATGCGGGAACTACGTGAAGAAGCCGGTTTCACCGTGCGTGCCGCCGGCGACCGCGTCGATCTCCAGCGAACTGTGCCGAGCTGGCGTTCCCCGGCCCGGACGTACTGATCTGCGACTCGAAGGCCCCCGAAGGCGGCACCCTCCCCTCTCCGCCACCGCCCTGCGCGCCCTGGTCCGCAGCCTCTGACACCCGGAAGCGTCCCGCCGCCACGTCCCGAACGCTCCGTTCGAGACGCCGAACGCCTCGTTCGCGGCACGCGCCTAACGAGGCCGGCGCACCCCCCCCGTCCCTGTGTCCAAAGTCCGTGGGGGCCTCCTCGAGGGACCCAGAGTCCCTCAAGGAGGCCCCCACGGACCACGCCTCATCCCGACGAGGGCTACCTGGGTGAAACACCCCCGGAAGCGCCCCGGCGTCGGCTCCCGAACACTCCATCGGAGACGGCAGCCCCCGGCGCCCCACGGCTCGCGCCGAAGCGACAGTCCCACGCTGGGTATGTCCTTTGTGGACTCCATTGCCGTGAAGGACTCCTTACCGGCGCTCAGTGCCGGTAAGGAGTACTTCAAAGCAACGGGGACGCCTCGCGACCGGCACCAAGCGGGGCCGCAGCCGCGGAAAATTACCCAAAGCG
>NZ_JBHYIQ010000094.1:36883-39999 GCF_042739895.1 Amycolatopsis sp. NPDC059021 | reverse complement strand
GAGGAAAATCATGCCGTTAAGGCCACCTTGGGGGCGTCCGACGCCCCCAAGGTGGCCTTACCGGCATAGCGGCACGCCGAGAATGCCACGTTATGTGCCCGTGGGGGCCTCGAAGACCCTGGCACGGCAGCACAACCCACAAAGGACGACACCGCAAGCGCCGGCGTCAGGCCGCGCTGACGCCTGACCGAGGGGCGGTGTCGGTGGCGACCAGGTTCTTGTCGGCCGCGATCGCGGCGAGCGTGCCGCTGGCGGCCGCCAGCGCGACAAAGGGCATCGGCATCGGCAGGCTCGCCCGATGTGCCATGTCGCCCGCGGCGTACACACCAGGGACACTGGTCAGCTGGAAGTCGTCGACTTCCACGCACCCGTCCGGCAGCAGGTGGCAGCCCAGCTTCGCGGGCACCTCGGAGCGCTGCCCGAACTGCCCGACGGCGAAGAGTGCGGTCCGGGGTAGTGGCTCGCCCGACGCGAAGTCGATACGCTCCAGCTCCTTTTCCCCGGACACCAGCCGGGTGATCTTCTCACCGCGGACCGGTATCCCGCTGTCCGCCAGCCTGCCCCGCGCCGTTTCGTCGATCTCGCCGAGGCGGCCGTCGGCGCACAGCACCACGTCGGCGCTGAACCTCCGCAGGTGCAGCGCGAGGTCGACCATGATGCCGTCGGTGTACAGGACGGCGATCGGGTTGTCGCGGGCCGCCTCGTAGCCGTGGCAGTACGGGCAGTGGTAGATACCGCGTCCCCACGCCTGTTCGAAACCTTCGATCGGCGGCAGCTCGTCCGCCAGGCCCGTGGCGAGCACCAGCCGCCGTGTCCGGACGGCCGAGCCGTCTCCCAGCGTCAGTTCGAACCCTTCGCCGCCCGCCAGGGGTTCGGCGTCGTCGACGGTCACGTTCCGGGTCTCGACGGTGGGATACTGCTTGAGTTCCGAGTGGACGATCGCGCGGAACTCGCTCGGCGGCGTGCCGTCCCGGGTGACGAAGTTGTGCATGTTCTCGGCGCGTGCGTTGCGGTACTCGCCGGAATCGATCAGGAGGGCAGGCCGGATCGCGCGGCCGAGGGTGAGAGCGGCGGCGAGACCGGCCGGTCCGCCGCCGATGACGATCACGTCGAACACGGGGAACTCCTCGAGGTCGGCCGGACTACTTCGTGTCGTCATTTCCCGCCTGCCGCTGAGTCCGCACCACGTGCAAGCCCTCCGCTTCCGCGTTCTTGGCCACCGCCCGCCCGGTCTTGCGCAGCTCCTCCTCCGGGCTGAACATGATGACCTCGGTGCCCGCCTGGTGCTTCAGCGGAGCGTGCCCGGCCGGCGTGTAGAACGCGTCGCCGGTTTCGTAGACCTCGTCCCGGTCGGCGAGCCGGACGGTCATTCTTCCCTTGATGACGTATCCCCAGTGCGGACACTGGCATTGGTCCTGGGGCAACCCCTTGAGCAGCGGGGTCGCGTCGATGTCCTCGTCGAAGATGGTGAAGTTCGCCGAGTAGCCGTCGAGGACCTCGTACCGGTCCCGGACCGGGCCGAGTTCCTCGACCTGGGTGGCGCTGTCCCACGAAACTTTCGGCATCGCTGTGGCTCCTTCGTTCGGTCGGGCGTCATCAGCCGGATAAGTGAACGGTAGGCGCCGCGAGGCGAGGTGCTCATCTCCAACGTTGCTGATTTCGTGCCGGTACCCGTTGCCCCGCGACCGGGGCACGACGGATCAGGCGCCGGCAGGGACCTGGAGCATCCTGAGCTTGTGCTCGGCGACGGCGGCGAGCACGTTGCCGGGGATCCGCCCGACGCCGGATCCCATCGTCCGGCTGGCGCGCGAGGCGTTGGGGCCGGCTTCCAGGATGTGGTGCCCGTCGGCGAGAAGAGTGTCCGCGGTCCGGCGTACTCCGGGACTGGACCACATCTTCGCGTTCATACACGGCTGGAAATAGACACCGGGACCATGGGCGCACACCAGGGCGGCCACGAGCGTGTCGGCTACACCAGTAGCGGCCTTGGCCAGGGTCGTCGCGGTGGTGGGCGCGATCACCAGGGTGTCGGCTCGTTGCAGGAGGGTCACGTGCAGTGGGTTGTCGACCCAGTCCTCATCGGTGTAGACCGGTACCGAAAGATCGGCGAGGAACAACTCGGCCGCGGTCGGGGTGGCGACCACGGTGATGTCGTCGGCGTAACTCGCGGCCTCCTCGACCAGTTCCCCGGTCGAAGAAGCACAACTGGAGCCACATACGCCGATCACCAACGAGCCCAATGGCCTTCCGGTGATGGTGTCCCCGGACGACGTTCGCACCTGTGTCTCCGGCTCGCTGTTGGCGGAACTCTGTGTCATCCGTCATTTCCTTAGTGTGAGTTATCATCCAATACAGTGCCGATCGTCACTGATCCGACCACAGTCACGGCCGAATGGCTTCGTGGTGACGGTTGCGTGCCGCTCGGGGGGCGGCCTGCTTTTGGCCGGATCAGTAAATTGGGGTGTTGCCGCGACTATGCGGCAACACCCCGTCTATCGGTTCGGCTGGTGCGAGCTATCAGTCGCAGGGCTCACCGGTCATCACCGACGGGGCGACGGTGACGTGGGCGAAGTCGACCGACTCGGCGCCGGCGGTGGCGAGCAGCTCGGCGTCGGAGATCTTGGTGATGTCGAACATGATTTCTCCTGGTGTCGAAGTTTTGCTGTTCTGGGGGATGATCTGGGTGGTGAAGCGGGCAGGTCTGGAGTCCCGCTTCGCCGATGGTGCGTCGGTTCTCCTTGCGCGAACGATCAGTCGCAGGGCTCACCGGTCATGACCGACGGGGCGACGGTGACGTGGGCGAAGTCGACGGACTCGGCGCCGGCGGTGGCGAGCAGTTCGGCGTCGGAGATCTTGGTGATGTCGAACATGAGTTCCTCCTGGTTTCGGTATTCAGAATGCCTGGTGGCTATTTAATTATGCTCCCCGCCGAGTGAGTGGAGCCACTCTTGAATTGCGTATCTGCTCGGCGGTCCCGGAATGTGGATCAGTCGCAGGGCTCGCCGGTCATGATCGAGGGAGCGACGGTGACGTGGGCGAAGTCGACGGACTCGGCGCCGGCGGTGGCGAGCAGTTCGGCGTCGGAGATCTTGGTGATGTCCAACATGGTTTCCTCC
>NZ_JBHYIQ010000094.1:0-36784 GCF_042739895.1 Amycolatopsis sp. NPDC059021 | reverse complement strand
GCGACGGTGACGTGGGCGAAGTCGACGGACTCGGCGCCGGCGGTGGCGAGCAGTTCGGCGTCGGAGATCTTGGTGATGTCCAACATGGTTTCCTCCTGGTGTCCGGTGTGAAGAATGCCTGGTTGCTATATAAATAATGCACCCGCTGGAGGTGGAAAACTACTCATGGATTGCGTGCGATGCGCGTGTTTCGGTGGCCGGCCGAGTACGTGCGTGCGCGGACCGGTGGCTTTCGCGCATACGAAAAGGGACCCTTCCTCGCGCTCGGTGCGAGGAAGGGTCCCTTGGGGTGCGGGTGGTGGGTGCGAGTGGTGCGTCAGCCCGCTTGGCCGTACAAGGCCTCGATTTCGGCTGCGTACTTCTTCGCGATGACGTCGCGCTTGAGCTTCATCGTCGTGGTCAGCTCGTCGCCGCCGGCTTCCCAGAACTCCGGCAGCACCCGGAACCTCTTGATCTGCTCGATCCGGGACAGTTTCCGGTTCCCGGCCTGGACACTGGCCCGGATCTTCTCCAGTACCCGCTCGTCATGGGCGAGGACGGCCGGATCCGCCGCAGCGGCGGTTTCGGCGGCGAAGGCCGCGGCGGCCTCCGGGTCGAGGGTGATCAACGCGACGTTGTACGGCTTGTCGTCGCCGTAGGCCATCATCGGCCCGATCAGCGGCGAACCCGCCTTGATGGCGTGTTCGATATTGCTCGGCGACATGTTCTTGCCGCCGGAATTGACGATCAGTTCCTTCTTACGGCCGATGATGCGGTAGTTCCCCTGATCGTCCACAGTGGCGAGATCGCCGGTGCGCAGCCAGCCGTCCCGGCCGAGTGCTTCCGCGGTCTTCACCGGGTCCTTGCGGTAGCCCCGCATCATCCACGGCATGCGCACCAGCAGCTCGTGGTCCTCCGCGATACGCGCTTCGGCGCCAGGGGCAAGCCTTCCGATGGTGCCGATCTTCGAATCCGACGGCGACGATCCCGCGCCGAAACCGCATTCCGTCATGCCCCAGCCGACGCTGACCGCGACGCCGAGCCTTTCCCAGAAGGCGTAGACGTGCTCGGCGATCGCCGCGGTGCCGGTCAGTGCCCATTTCATGCGGTCGTAGCCGGCCTCGGCGCGGATCGTGTCCAGCAGCCGCGGATCGCCCGCCTCGAACGCGGCCGCGGTTCCGGGGGCGGCCAGCACTTCCCGCTCGACGCCTGCCTTGAGTTTCTCCCAGGTCCGTGGCACGGCCGCGAACGTGGTCGGGTGCAATTCGGCGATGGTCTCCGCCAGCTTGGCGGGATCGGCGAGGCAGGTGACCTGGCCACCGCGCACGATGGGGTAATAGTGCCGGAAGAACCGGTCACCCGAATGGCTGGACGGCAGATAGGAAATCGTCGTGTCGCCCGCCTCCATCGGCCAGATGGTGGCGATCGCGTCGATCATCCGGAGCCAGCCCCGGTGGGTGTGCTCGACGCCCTTGGGCGGCCCGGTCGTCCCCGAGGTGTAGATCAGGCACAGGAGGTCGTCGGGTGCCACCGCCCGCCACGTGGCCTCGAAATCGAAACCCGGTTCCGGCCCCAGCAGGTCCAGATCGCCGTCCTCGACGATCAGGAGGTGGTCCAGCGGGGCACCGGATTCCTTGACGCGGTCGGCGAATTGCCGTTCGCAGACCATGATCCTCGTATCGGAGTGGGTGAGCAGGTAGCCGATCTGCTCCGGCGAACTCGTGTTGTAGATGGACAAGGTGGTGGCGCCGAGATGGGAGGCCGCGACCTCGGTCAGGTTGAACTCGGGACGGTTGGTCAGCATCGCGGTGAACGTGTCGCCCCGCTTCAGGCCCAGTGCCGCCAACCCGCCGGCGATCCTGCGCACCTCGTCGCCGTAGCGTTTCCAGGTCAGCTGGACGACGTCGCCCGGTGTGCGCAACGCGATGTCGTCCGGGTGTGCTGCCACGGTCTGCTGGAACGCCTCGGGGAAGGTTCTGGCTCGCGACATTTCCGTGGTCTCCTCAGGTCAGCGGCTTTGTGAGCATTCGGCACGGAGTGCGGGCGAAGCGTCTCTTGGATTGCTTTGCCAGGCTGAGCAACCACGAAGAAAGAATCCGAGGCCGGGCGGCGCATAATAAACGGAAATAGGGGCTCGCACATCCCGGAAAAATCGGCAACCTCAGGAGATGCCATGTCGTCACCACCTACTCGGCACTGGCTCGCGCTCGCGCTGTTGGCCATGACCCAGTTCGTACTCGTCGTCGACACCGCGATCGTGATCATTGCCGCCCCCTCGATGGAATCGGGCGTCGGATTCACGCCCGAAAGCCTGCCTTGGGTCACGAACGCCTACGCGCTCGCCTTCGGTGGCCTGCTGCTGCTCGGTGGCCGGGCGGGCGACATTCTGGGACGCCGCCGGATGTTCATCGTCGGCTTGGCGCTGTTCGCGGTCGGATCGCTGGCCGGCGCGCTCGCCGGCTCGCCGCTGTGGCTGATCGTCGCCCGCGTGGTGCAGGGTGTGGGCGCGGCAACGGTTTCACCCGCCGCGCTCGCCTTGGTCATGACCCTGTTCACCGGGCAGAAGGAGCGGAACAAGGCGCTCGGTATCTGGGGCGCGGTGGCCGCCGCGGGCGCCGCCACCGGGTACGTCCTCGGCGGTCTGCTCACCGAATGGTTCGGCTGGCAGGCGGTGTTCTGGGTCAACCTCCCGATCGTGGCCGTGGTCGTCCTGCTGGCGCCGCGGCTGCTTCCCGAGGCGAAGGACGCGAGCCAGCGTACGTTCGACCTCGCCGGAGCCGTCACGGTCACCGGAGGCGTTTCGCTGACGGTGTACGCGTTGTTCAACGCGCAGACCGCGGGCTGGGCCACCGCCCAGACTCTCGGCCTTTTCGCCGCGGCCGTGGTACTGCTCGGCGCGTTCGTCGCGATCGAGGCACGCAGCAGCCACCCGCTCATCTCGCTACGCATCTTCCGGATCGCGTCGCTGCGCAACGGCAACGGTCTCACGCTGCTCACCCAGGGCGCGATCATGCCGATGTTCTTCCTCCTCACCCTGTACGTGCAGCTGGTGCTGGGATTCACGCCGCTGCAGGCCGGATTGGCGCAGATGCCGGCGGCGTTGTGCTTCACCCTGCTGGGCACCCACGCCGGCAACCTGGTCAGCCGGATCGGCTACCGGATCCCGGCGGCGGCCGGGAGCGTGATCGCCGCGGCGGGCCTGCTCTGGCTGGCTCAGGTAGGCGTGGGCGGCAACTACTTCGCCGACGTGCTCGCTCCGCTGACCATCACCTCGATCGGTGCGACGCTCAGCGTCGTCGCCCTGATGATCGCCGCCACCGCGGAGGCACCCGCGGACAGCGCCGGCCTGGCTTCGGGTCTGGTCAACGTCACCCAGCAACTGGGCGGCGCGATCGGGCTGGCGGCGCTCAGCTCCGTCGCGGCGGCGGCCACCGGGCGGTCGACCGGGCGGGGCAGTGACTCGCTGACGTCGCTGACCGACGGGGTCGGCGCGGCCCTCACCGTCGGTGCCGGGCTCGCCGTGGCCACCGGCCTGCTCTCCGCGGTGCTCCTGCGGAAGGCGCGGCGAGCCGCCACCGAACCCGCGGACCCGGCTGCCGCACCGGTGGAGAGCGAGGGCGCGGTCGCCGGACGTTAGGGCGTCGCACGCGGGAAGCGTTGGTGGCTCACAGGAATGGACAGTGATGGTACGTACGCACGGCACGTCGGGCGGTGGCCCTGTCGTTCTCCCCGGCACGTTGCGGGACCGTTCTCCCGAGGACACCTGGGAGCTCGTGCGCCCCAGGCTGCGTGACTACGGGATCACCAGGGTCGCCGAGCTCACCGGGCTCGACATCGTCGGTATGCCGGTGTACATGGCCGTGCGGCCGCTCGCCACCACCGTGGGTGTCAGCCAGGGCAAGGGCGCCACGCCCTTGCTCGCCCGGCTGTCGGCGGTCATGGAGGCCATCGAGATGTCCGTCTGCGAGCGGTACTTCAGCACTCCCGACGCCTTCGTCGCGGCGGCCGAAGAGCTCGATCTTCCGTACACCACAACGGAAATCACCCCCACCGAGCGCTCGGTCATCTCCGATCGCTTCCCGCTGCGGTGGGTGCCCGCCGTCGCGCTGGGGGACGGGGCGCCGACCTTCGTCCCGCTCCGCGCGGTCGCCATGGACGGCATCGCCGACGGTACGTGGCGACCGCCCACCCAGTTCTGTTCGGCCAACGGACTGGCCAGTGGGAACAACCTCGCGGAAGCCACGATCCACGCGCTGCTCGAAGTCATCGAACGGTTCTCGACGGCCGGTATGGCGGAAACGCCCATCCGGCAACGCAGAGTGGTGGATCTCCGGACCCTGCCCGAGTGCTGGAGCCGGGAACTCATCGAGCGGTTGCACGAGCTCGACTTCTGGGTGGAGGTCGTGGACTGCTCGACCGTGTCGGGCGTGTCGACGTTCGCCGCGTTCGTCTGGAGTCCCGACATGCCGGGGCTCTACGCCGGATCCGGGAGCCACTTCCTGCCCGAGATCGCCGTGCAGCGAGCCCTGACCGAGGCGGTCCAGAGCCGCATGTCGGTGATCAGCGGGACCCGCGAGGACATCGGCAGCGGGGCGTACCGGGGAGTGCGCTACCCGGTCCCGCCGGTGACCGTCGAACCGAACCGGTCGTGGAGCGAGATCTCCCGGCCGTCGGTGGGCGCCCGCGTGCCGAGCGGGGAGGTGCTCGCCTGGCTGGCCGCCCAGGTGAGTGTCATGTCAGGCCGGCCGGTGCTGCGCGTCGACATGACCCCGCCAGGGGAGCCTTTCGCGGTCTGCAAGGTGGTCGCGCCGGGGCTGCCCGAGGCACAGCACGAGGCGAGCGAGGACCTGCCCCGCTACCCCGAGCCGGAAGACACGAAGCCGCGGCTGGCGCAGGCCTCCGCGCAGGAGTAGCCAAGGAACCCCATGACGATCCACGTCTTCGCCGGCCCCTCGCTGTCCGGCTCGTCCGTGCTCGAACTGGCCGGGGTGTGCCCGCATCCGCCGATCGCGCACGGCGATCTCTACCGTCTCCGGCCCGGTGCCGGGGACGCCGTCCTCATCGTCGATGGTGTCTATCAGCACACCGCGCCGGTGCGGCACAAGGAAATCCTCGACCTGTACGCGGCCGGTGTCCCCCTCTACGGGACGGCGAGCCTCGGCGCCCTGCGCGCGGCCGAACACCAGGGCCACGGTGTCACCGGTTTGGGCACGGTCTTCGCCTGGTACCGGGACGGCCGCTTGATCTCCGACGCCGACGTGGCGCTCACGCACGGCGATGCCGAGGTCGGCTTCCGTGCCTTCACCCAGGCGATCGTGAGCATTCTCGGCGTCACCGACAGTCTGGTCGCCGTCGGCCGGCTCGATCCTGCCGAGGCCTCGAAGGTCGTCGAACTCGCCCGGTCACTGCATTTCACCACCCGCACCAACGCGAACCTGCTGGCGTCGGCGGGGAAACGAGGGCTCGCCGGCCCGATGCGGCTCGTCGTCGACGTGTTGCGCGGCGACCGGCTGAGCGACGTCAAGCGCACCGATGCCGAGGACGCGGTCCGCGGTCTTCTCGCCGAAAACGCGCCGGCGCCACCGGCGCGGGACGTCGAGGTGCCGGTCACCACCTGGCGAAAGGAGTGGAGCCTCCAGCACACCCCGGCCACCGCCGATCCCGAAGGCCCGACCCGGCGCCAGGTGCTCGCCTGCGCACAGCTGTTCCTCCCGGACTTCCCGGACCGCCACACCGCGCATGTGCTGGCCCATCTGCGGCCCGAGTATCCGGAGGTCGGGGGCGACACGTTCCTCCCGGCCTGGCTGGACGCGCTGTCCCCGGAGGAACTCGTCCGCCGGGGGATCCTCGCCGAGGGCGAACCGGCCACGCTCACCAAGCACGACCGCGCGATCCGGGTGCTCGTGCGCACGTTCCGGCGTCGCTCGGGGCGGCTCGTCTACGACGGGATCCCTCCCGAGCTGATTCCCGACCTGGCCGCATTGACCGAACAGAGCACAAGACTGCTCCGCCTGAGCAATCAGGCCGTTCAGCTCAACCCGAAGTTCCATCCCGGCGACATTCCTGCCGACGTGCTCGACACGACGTTCGCCGCGTTGTGGCGTACCGGGGAACTGGCGACCCACGTGCTCGACCGCGGATTCCGTTCACTCGAGGAGTTCCGCGAGCAGGCACGGCCGTACTTCATCGCGGCACGCGCGTTCGTGGCGATGAGTGAACGTCCCGCGCAGGCGGCGTGAAGCGGCGGGTGGACGTCGTCGGCGGCACCACACCGGCTAGCGGAGAACGACCGGCAGTTCCCGTACGGACGTGAAGTCGGGGGAGGGCAGGAAGGTCGGCGGCCGTTCCGGGTCGATGCGCAGTTTCGGATAGCGGTCGAACAGGATGTTCAGCGCGATCCGGCCCTCCAGCCTGCTCAGCGGCGTGCCGAGGCAGAAGTGCGCACCGCGTCCCCAGGCGAGGTGCGGCTTGGGATCGCGGGCCGGGTCGAACACGTGGGGATCGGAGAAGACGCTCTCGTCGCGGTTCGCCGCGCCCAGCCACACCGAGACCAGCCGGTCGCGCGGGATCTCGTGCCCGCCCAGTTCCGTGTCGCGCATGGTCGCCCGGAGGATGCGCTGGAACGGCGGGTACATCCGCAGCGATTCCTCGATCGCGCCCGGCACCAGCGTCCGGTCGGCGCGGATCCGCGCGGCCTGCGCGGGGTTGTCGGCCAGCACCAGAACGGTGTTGCCGATCAGCGACGTGGTGGTGATGTGCCCGGCGATCAGCAGCAGGTTGGCGAAGTTGACCACCTGGTCGTCGCTGAGCCGTTCGCCGTCCACCTCCGCCTCGACCAGCAGGGTGAGCAGGTCGCCGCGCGGGGTGTGCCGCCGTTCGGCGGCGTGTTCGGCGAGATAGGCGCGGACCTGCCGGATGTCGGCGAGCCGCCGCTCGACCTCGCTTTCGAAGTCCAGCAGCGCGTCCCGGCTGCTGTACAGCTCCGTGCGCATCAGCTGCTTGAACCAGTCCCGGTCGGACGGCGGAACGCCGAGCAGTTCGGCGATCACGATGATCGGCAGCGGATAGGCGAACGCGTCCACCAGATCCACGCGGTCCGCGTCGCCGACCTCGTCCAGCAGCTCGTTGGTGAGCGTGACGATGTGCGGTTCCAGGTCGGCGACGAGCCGCGGCGTGAACGCGCGGTTGACGATCTTGCGCAGCTTCGTGTGCCCGGGAGGATCCATCCGCACCATGTTGCCGTCGGTCAGCTCCTTCCCGAACTTGAACTCGGCCGGGAACAGACGCTGGAAATCGCTGGAGAAGGTGATGGGATCCCCCATGACCTCCATCGCCTCGCGATGCCCGTACACATGCTGGATGCCCGTGGCCTCATCGAAGCGGAGCGGCGCGGGCGGGCGCTCCCCGTGAATCCAGATGTGCTGCTGGTGCGTGTCGAAGGAAATCACGTCGGTCATGTATTCCAGCTCCCGGAATCAGATCGAGCACGAATGCCTGGCGTGTTCCCCGGCAGTTTTCGAGCCGCCCCGACGCGGTGTTTTCCGCTGGCCAGATTAACCGGGCACGCACCGCTCGGCATCCCCAAGCCTGGTAGGGCCGCCGCCCGGCCTTATCAGGTTGAGGGATGCTCGGCCGGTCGTTTCTTCCCTATCGTTCCGGGCGGGCGTTGCCCGGGGACCGGCCGACATGGACTGCCGCCAGGAGGACTCGTTGAAGGTCATCATTCTCGCCGGGCTCGCCCCGTCGACGTTCTTCGCTCATGTTTCGCTCGCGACAGCGCTGCGCGACGCGGGGCATCAGGTAGTGGTGACCACCGCCGACGACGACGTGATCCCGGTGGTCGCGGCGGCGGGACTGCCCGCCCTGCCGGTCATGGAGCCGGGACTGACCCGGCACCAGATGATCGCCGACGCGGGGCTGGGCGGGCTGCCGGAGGACGCCGTCGAACGGGAGTACATGGCGGGCCGGTGGTTCGCGCTCATCGAAATCAAGCCCCTCGACGCGCTGCTGGCGTTCGCGCGGGACTGGCGCCCGGACGTCGTCATCGGGGGCATGCTGGCCTACAGCGCGCCGCTGCTGGCGGCCCGTCTCGGTGTCCCGTATGTGCGGCAGGCCTGGGACATCCACCCCACGAAGCTGTTCGACGCGGGGGCGGCGCACCAGTTGCGCGAGGAGCTCGCGGAACTCGGTTTCGACGGTCTTCCCGAACCCGATCTGATGATCGAGATCGTGCCGCCGAGCCTGCGCGCGCCGGAGACCACACCCGCGCAGATGATGCGGTGGATCCCGGGCAACTCGCAGACCCGGCTGGAACCGTGGATGTACACCAAGGGGGCGGGCGCCCGGATCGGTGTCACCGTCGGGACGACCGTGGCGGACTACAACCAGTACGACTACGTCGAAGGCCTCGTCAAGAACCTCGTCACTCTCGACGCCGAAGTGGCGTTGGCCGTCTCCGACGCCGCCGTCCCCGTCCTGCGGGAACGCCTCGGCGAGAACGTCCGGATGGGCTGGGCGCCGCTCGACATCCTCGCGCCCACCTGTGACGTCCTGGTGCACCAGTCCGGTGGCAGCACCCTGATGACGGCGTTGAGCTTCGGGGTGCCCCAGGTCCTGATCCCCGATCCCGGGCAGTACCGCCAGACCGAGATGGCACGCCGCCTCGTCGAGGCGGGCGCCGGGCTGATGCTCTTCCCGGAGCAAGCCACCACCGAGCTCGTCGCCGAGAAGTGCCAGGAGATCCTCTCCGATCCCGGCTACGCCGCGGCCGCGGCCGGGCTCGCCAAGGAGATCGCCGCGTTGCCGCTGCCGTCCGAAGTGGCCAGGCGCGTCGAGCGGCTCGTCCACTCCTCCGCGGCCGGGCAGGGGAGGTAGCGATGCGGTTCAAGGCCTTGCGCGCCGCGGTCGCGGCGGTGGTGGTCCTGTCGGTGGCTGTGCCCGCGCAGGCCAGCCCGCGGTCCGAGCAGCCGGTTTCGTTGGCGGGCAAGAAGATTCTGCTGGCCAACGACGACTCGGTCCAGGCGGCGAAGCCCGACGGATCGGACGGGCGAGGGCTGTACGTGCTCCGGCGGGCATTGTGCCGGGCCGGAGCCGACGTGGCGATCGTCGGTCCATGGGCCCAGCAGGGCGGGCAGAGCCGGGCCACGGCGGGGGTCGGCGTCGTGTCCGCCACCGCCCCGTTGGCGGTGCCCGCCGAGTTCTCCGCCGACTGCGCGAACACGTCCGCGCGCGGGCTGGTGCTGGGCGTATGCGAGGGCAGCGCCCCGTGTGGTCCCGCCAGCCGGTCGGTCACCCCGGCGGACGCGGTCGATCTCGCGCTGACCGCCGTGCTGCCGCGGCGTCTCGGCTGGAACGCGGGACCGGACCTGGTCGTTTCCGGGATCAACGCGGGGCCGAACACGGACTTCTGGGTCAACAGGTCCGGCACGGTCGGCGCGGCCAGCGCCGCGGTCGAGCGGGGAGTGGCCGCCGTGGCGGTCAGCGCCGGCACGCGCGTCGCGCCTCCACCGGCGACGGAAACCTATGAGGCCGCTGCCGACGTCGTCATCCGGCTGCTCGCCGCGCGCCGGCTGTGGTCGCTTGTGCGGGACATGGTGCTGGTGAACGTAAACCAGCCGGACGTGCGGCCCGGCTCCGGGCCGTCGCCGGTGCGCTGGACGTCGGTGGGAGGGGTGGCGCAGGGCTGGGTGAGCTACCAGCCGACGGGAGACGGGACCTACCAGTTGTCGTACAACCCGGTGACGCCACCGCCGGAGTTCGAGAACGACAGCGATACGAAGGCCTTGTTCGACGGCTACGTGAGTGTGTCGGCGGTGGCCGTCCACCGTGGCTACACCGGCCGCCTGCCTGGATAACCGGAAGCCCCTTGACGCGAAGCGCCGTCGGAGACGTTCACTCGTCTCCGACGGCGCATTCGCGTCAGGGCGTTTTCCAGGTAGGCGACGTCATTCGCCCCACTTCGCGTAGATCACGGGCTGTTCCCGGTGGGGAAGCTGCCGCAACCTCAGGTTCTCGAGGCCGAGCGTCTCGCGGAGCGCGGTGGTGACGCCGGGCCACCGCGGGTGGCCGAGCTCGTCGAAGGCAATGATGCTGCCCTTGGCCAGATGCGGGCGGATCGCCTCGAACACGTCGCGGGTCGGTTCGTAGAGATCGAGGTCGAAGAAGGCCATCCCGATGACGGTCTCGGGATTCTCTTCCAGATACTGAGGAACAGTCTTCCGCACGTCGCCTTGGACGACGAAGGTCCGTTGGACGTGCGAGACGGGATCGCCCGCTTCGTGCGCGTCGAGCACTTCGCGTAGGTGGTCCACTTCGTCGTGGGGGACGGCGAACCGGCCGACCGCCGCGCTCGGGCTCACCTGGTCGATCTCGGAGAGGTCCGGAAACCCGGTGAAGGTGTCGAAACCGATGATCCGGCGGAAGGAGTTGTACGGCTCGTGAATGCCGCGCAGCGCGGAAAGAATCGCGAGATGCCGTCCGTGCAGGACGCCGAATTCCATGATCACCCCGGGGAGGTCGAGCAGCTCCCGGTAGAGCGCGTCCATGGTCAGCAGGTCGGCGAGCTGGTGGCGCCGCAGATACACCGGAAGATTGTCGATCAGGTACACGGGCGGGATCGGCGTCTCGGTCAGGAGTTTCGTGAGCCGTTCCCGGACCACTTTCTCCTGCGGTGATTCATGCGGCAGGACGCGCGGGTCCTTGTGTTCGGTCATGCGTTTCCCTTCAGCGTCAGGACAGCCAGGCCTGCGGCGCGGGTCCGCCCCGGCCCGCAGGGGGGAACAGGGCGTCGAGCCCGGCGATTTCCGCCTCGGACAGCGGAGTTTCCAGTGCCTCGATCGCGCCGTCGACGTGGCCCTCCGTGCGCGGCCCGATGACCGCGCCGGTCACTCCCGGGCGGGACAGCACCCACGCGAGCCCGGCCTCGGCGGGCTCGCGGCCGATCTCGCGGCAGAACCGTTCGTATTCCGCGATGGTGTCGCGCAGCTCGGCCAGCGCGGCGGCCGCGCGGCCCTGCGCGGACTTGACCGCGGTCCCTTCCGCCAGTTTGCGGAGGGCGCCGCCGAGCAGCCCGCCGTGCAGCGGGGACCAGACGAGCACCGCGACGCCGTAGGCCTGTGCCGCCGGAAGCACCTCCAGCTCCGGGAACCGGGTCACCAGGTTGTACCCGCACTGTTCGGACGCCAGCCCGAGGAAGTGACGGTTCCTGGCGGATTCCTGCGCGGCGGCGATGTTCCAGCCCGCGAAGTTGGACGAGCCGACGTACCGGACTTTTCCTTGGCCGACAAGCTGTTCCATGGCCTGCCACACCTCGTCCCAGCTGCTGGTGTGGTCGACAAGGTGCATCTGGTACAGATCGATCCAGTCGGTGCCCAGCCGGCGTAGCGACGCCTCGCAGGCGGCGATGATGTGCCGGGCGGACAGGCCCTGGTCGTTGGGGCCGGGGCCGATCTCGTTGCCGACTTTGGTGGCCAGTACGACGTCGTCCCTTCGCGACGGGCTCGCCGCCAGCCACCGCCCGATGACCTCTTCGGTATATCCTTTGTAGACACGCCAGCCGTACATGTTCGCGGTGTCCACGAAGTTGATGCCGCGCGCCAGCGCGTGATCCATCAGCCGATGGGCCTCCGGCTCCTCGACCCGGCCGCCGAAGTTCACGGTACCCAATGCGAGACGACTGATCTTCAGGCCGGTCCGTCCCAGCTGCGTGTAGAACCGGTCACGGCCGCTCGGACGGTCGGTCCGGTCGAGCGCTTCAACGGCGAATGTCATGAAGGGCGTCCCCGTGGATTCGTCAGGTCGTGGTGGCTGTGGCGGTCGCGGGCGTCCGGCAGGCGGCGTACTCCCCGAGGTACTTGCTGAGCACTCTCCGGTAGTAGTCCTCGCCCCCGATCCGCGCGATCTCCGGTACGAGGCCACGCAATCTGGCGATGGACACCGGCCGGCTCGTCACGTCGCTGACGTATTCGCGGTCCGCCCGGACCCCGAGTTCGGCTTCGATGTGGTCCACGAGCCGTTCGATGGGAACCGCGGTTCCGGAGGCGACATTGACGACGGTGCGGCTGACGCCCGTGGCGAGCAGCCGGTCCACGACCGTGACCAGATCGGCGACGTCGATGAGATCCCGCCGCGCGCCACGGTGGAGCCGGACCACCCCCGACTGGATCTGCCGCACCAGGCTGGGCACCAGCATCTGCGCGTGCTGCGCGGGACCGACGACGTGGGTCAGCCGGAGGACGAGATAGTCGACGGGCGAAGCGGCGAGAACCGCTTCCAGCGCCAGGTTGTGCCTGCCGTATGCGGTCGAGGGAAAGACCGGGCCGTCCTCCCTGCCCGTTTCCCCCGACATCGAGTACATGGCGGCCGACGCGGTGGAGAAGAACACCAGTTTCTCCTGTCGCCGCTCACAGCGGGAAATCAGTTCGTACAAACGCGTGGCTTCCCGCGCGAAGTCCGCTTCGGGGATCCCGGAGGCGACAGACACCCCGAACGCGGCGACCACGACCCCGGGATGGGAGGTCGCGAGAGTGGCGAGGTTGGCAGCGAGGAAGCCGCTACCCATGACCTCCATCGGGGCTCCTTCAACGCTGGCAACACCGGTGCTGGAAACAGACCCATCGCGCTGACGGCAGTCCGTTGGATCTTCAGTCTTGCCCAGACCACTCGCCGGAGGCATCACCAACGTGGGTAGCGGTGACTCGGCCGGAACAACACGCGTTTGCCGCCAAGGCCACCAGAACGAGGGATGTGCTTACCCCTCGATCGGCCGCAATGCTGGACTGCCGGTCACCTAATGAAGGTGATCCGAGGGCCGTGCTCTCAGCCGGTTCGAAATCGTTCCGTCCGAAGGGGAACAACATGGTCGCAGTCGCCGGCATCCGGGGTGCTCATCCGTCGCAGTTCTGGCTGCGCGAGGAGAAACCGGCCGACGTCGTCGCGCTCGATCCGGTGACGAAGGTGTGGGGCGTCTACGGTCACGCGGAGTCGTTGCAGGTTCTGAACGCTCCGGCGACGTTCTCCTCGGAGGTGCAGCGGAAGGTCGCGGTCGACGAGCGGCTCAATGTGGCGAACCTGCTCCAGATGGACGGGGCACCGCACACCAGGCTCCGCAAGATGGTGAGCCGGGTGTTCACGCCGAAGTCGGTGACGGGGCTGGAACCGCGGATCGTCGAGCTGACGGGCGAGCTGCTCGACCGGGTCGCCGGGCACGACAAGTTCGACATGGTCGAGGACCTGGCCTACCCGCTGCCGTTGATCGTCATCGCCGAACTGCTGGGGGTGCCGGGCGAGGACCGCCCGCTGTTCCAGCAGTGGGTGGACATGATGTTCCGGGACCACAAGGAAATCTCGCTTGCCGAGACCGAGGAAGGCAAGGCGCCGCAGGCGAATCTGGGTGGGGCCGCCGAAGTGCTCCGGTACGTCAGTGAACACGTCGCGGAACGCAGGGTGCGGCCGCGGGACGACCTGCTCACCAGGCTCGTCGAGACAGAGGTCGACGGTGAACGCCTCACCGACGCCGAGGTGGTGAACTTCGGGTTCGTACTGCTGCTCTCCGGATACGTCACCACGACCATGTTGCTGGGCAACGCCGTACTCTGCCTGGACGCCTTCCCGGAATGGCAGGCCAGGACACGCGCCGACCGTTCGCTGATACCGGGCGTGATCGAGGAATCCCTGCGGATGCTGCCGCCGTTCACCGCCGTCTCGCGTGTCACCACCGAAGACGTGGAGCTGGGCGGGCAGCACATCCCCGCCGACGAGATGGTGATGGTCTGGCTCGCGGCCGCCAACCGGGACGAACGCGTGTTCCGCGACCCGCACACCTTCGATCCGGCCCGCGACCCCAACCACCACCTCTCCTTCGGCCGCGGTATCCACTTCTGCCTTGGTGCCCCCCTGGCTCGCGCCGAAGGCCGCATCGCGCTGAACATGCTGCTGGACCGTTTCCCGCACCTGCGCACGGATCCCGAGGACGGTCCGACGTTCCGGGACATCGCCATCATGACCGGGGTGGACAGGCTCCCCCTCCTGATCACCCCCGAGTACTGAGGCCGCCAACGCGCAAATAGTTGCACAACTGTTTGACTGTAGCCCGCGAACTGGGGTTTACTGGACGAGGAGGCCGGAACGACCGAAGGAGGTGAGGGCCGTGAGTCCGTCGCACAGTCGCAGCTCGACCGTGCTCGCCCACCCTTCGGGAGGACATCATGACCAGCACCTCGTCCGGCGTCGGCCAGTGTGCCGTGGAGGTGACCACACCAGCCCCGCGTCATCCGCGCGGTGAAGTCTGATGTGGACGGTGCTGACCCGGTTCCTGCGCCGTCGCCGCGGGGCCGGGTACGAGGAACTGCTCGCACAGGCCCGCCGGGAGTTCGAATGTGATCTGCTGTGCTCGCTCCCGGCGAACCTGGTGACCGAATCGCCGGGTGTCTCCCCGGTGGTGCTCTACGTCGGGCTCATCCTGGCCGGACGCGGTGCCACGGTCGGCACGTTGTGCGGCTGCCTCGGGGTATCCCGGGATCAGGCGCGGACGCTGCTGTATTACGCCGGGCGCCGTGACGGTGGCCGCGCCCTGCCCGGACCGGAGCTCTACCCGCGGTACTGACGCCGCGGCCCGCGTGTCAGTGGCGGGCCTCGATGAGGATTTCCTCATGCTCGGTTCATCCTGCTTCCAGCTGTGGCGGCGAATCTTGGCGGCATGACGAAGAAACGCGCCGCTGTGGTCCTGACCGTGACGTCGACCGGCCTCCTCGCCGCCTTGCTCGGGGGCTGCGCCGGAGGAGTACGCGCGACGCCCACCTCGGCGTCACCGGCTCCCGGGGCGACCTCGCCCGGCGCTGCCCCCGTGACCGGCCGCCCGGCGAAACCGCCGGCACCCGTGCCGTTCCCGCACGCCGAACTGGACATCGACGACCAGCGGGGCGATGGTGCCCGGGTGCTGATCGAGGACACCGACCTTCCCGTGGCAGGGCACGTCGCCGTGTACGACCAGCCGGGAAACCTGATCGGTTCGGCACCGGTGCCAGCAGGTGCGCATCGCGGTGGCACCATCACTTTCCAGCCTGTCCTGGGACCGGGCTCCCACTCGTTGCGCGCGGTGCTGACGGTCGACGACGGCGACGGCAGGTTCGATCCCGCTCGCGACGCGCCGGTGCGGGAGGCCGGCGACCCCGTCGACGACCTCGAAGACGACAACTTCCTTTACACCGTCGGATGATCGTCGAAGGATCATGGTAGTGATCCATCTTCATCCCTCGAAGGAGGTTGCTCGATGACGAGCACCGCGCCCGGTTCACCGGAGGACGCCGCGTCGAACGAGACGAACGAGGAACGTCTCGCGAAACTGGAAGCACGGTTGAACGTGCTGGAGGGCAGGGAGGCCATCCGCGAGATCCTGTACCGGTACGCCCGCGGGGCCGACCGGTGCGATCTCGCGTTGTTCAAGTCCTGCTACTGGCCGGACGGGACCGATGTGCACTGGTTCTTCAACGGCAACGCGCACGAGTTCGCCGACTACGTGATCCCGCTGCTGGCCGAGATCAGCAACTCGCAGCACTCGATCAGCAATCCGATCATCGACCTGCACGGCGACCGGGCGTTCGTCGAATGCCAGTGGTACGTCGTGCACCACATCCCGCTGGAGGACGGCACGGACCGGTACATCGACCAGCAGAGCGAGGGCCGTTACCTCGACGTGTTCGAGAACCGCGGTGGCGAATGGCGCATCCTGCACCGGCAGGTCGTCATCGAGGCCACCCGCGAATTCGTCGTGCCGAACGCCTATCCTGGGGTGCCCGTCGAGTTTCCCCTGTTCAGCCGGCGAGCCCCGCACGATCTCGTCTACCAGGGCACGGCGCTGCTGGACCAGCAGATCGTTCCGGTCCCCGGGCAGGATCTCTGGGGCGAGGCCCGCAGGCGCCACACCGCCTGAGATCCCCTCCCGCCCGAGGTCGCGACGTCCAGGCCGACGTCGCAACCTCGGGCGGGTTCAGCGCCCGGTGAGAGGTGGCAGCCTGGCCGAGTCAGCGATGCGGGCGGCGAACATACCGAGAAGCTGTCGATACGGTACGCGGATTGGCGATGGGCCAGGAAGAATCGGCTGGGCTCATCGTCGCTGTCAACCTTCAAGCAGATGGTCGCCTGGGACGACTGGGCCAATGGACACGGTGACCGGGCGCTCGGCAAAATCACCGGCGGCTTGCTGCTGTTCAGTGCAGGCAAAGTCGCCAAGGGAGTGCTCAGCAAGGAGAAGCACGCCGGAGGCGCACACACCCGGCGAACACGGGCCCAATACCCCGGCCAGCACCCCCCCCCCGAAGCACGCGCCGAACGGGTACACGACGCCGTCACGGACGAGGGCGGCAAGCTGCTCGGCGTGGAAGACGGCAAAGGCGTGCGCATTATCAGCGAGGAGCAGCTCAACCAGGCCCGGCAACGTTTCCGCAACCAGCTCGGCGCGCCGACAGATATTATCAAGACGCCGAAGGGTACAGTCGAGTACTGGAAGATCAGCGATGATCCGAAGAAGACGGTTACCTGCCGGACGTACAGCGGATCGCGTGGTGCGACCATTGAGATCAACGATGTGTCCGGCGTTGATATGAGGCAATTTCACATGAGGTGACCGGCAAATGAATTCCGCCGATGAGAAGTACCAGGAAGATCTAGACTACTTCACCGATTACGCCCGCGACGACTGGGTTCCCATAAACTATATCTTCGTCTCGGCGAGCAACATAGTCGGTGCCAACGCTACCTTGCAGCAGATCACTGAGGTCGCCGAGCGAATGTTCCGGGACCTGTTCGCCCGGAGTGCCAGCGTTGGCGACCTTACCGAGAGGGAACCTGGTTTTCAGGCGTGGCAAGGAACATCCGACCGGTGGCTTACTCGTATCCGGGACGACGTCGACGCGCGTGGCGACCTTCCAGCTCCGGGCGAATTCGGCTGGCTGCACATCACGGAGTAATCGAACGGGCGACGCCACATCGTGCGAGCGCACCGTGAAGGCATCGACGGACCGGTGCAACTCGTCGCGATGGTTCCGGAGCGTGGACAGCAACGTCTTGGTTTGCCGCCCTAACCCGTTGGTGTTGTTGCAGGCACCGTTGACCGCGCAGTACAACACGGCCGAAGGCCCATGAATTCTCCTTCACCGAGAGGTGCTGCGGTCGCAGTCCATTGCACACCGAGAGGACCTGTGCTCGCCGCCGTGTCAAGGGCCTCGCTGATCTGCTCGTTCGGTGCTGGCAACCCCGGATCCGCGGGGATGGGCGGGCTGAATCCCGCGTCGGCAACCTCCGCGTGAGTGACCTGCGCAAAGTGTCCATTGTGAACCGCGCCTTGACGTCCATTCGGGACACTCATGGGAGCGGGGCGGCCGAGCCGGCGCGCACGGTCCTGACGGGCATGTGTGCCCTGATGGTCCGTCACGACCTCCTGGACGACAACCCGGTCCGCGAGATCGAATCCCCAAGCAAGCCGGGTCGCCCCGCACACGCTGGGGGCGTGCACTCGGGTTGTTCCACGAGTCGGAGGATGCGGCGTGCTGGGACCTGGTCGACATGCAGGACGTGTTCTCCGGGCTCGGCGGCCGCATCGGCGAGCTACTCGCACTCGACTACGAGATGTCGATCGACTTCCACGGGACCGTGATCCGTGTCAAGGGTGTGGGGCTGATCGTCCAGCCCTGCACCAAGAGCCCGGCGGGTATGCGGCGTGTCCGACCTCCGGGGTGGGGCATGGACGTCCTCAAGGGACGGTTTGCCGAATCGTTATCGCCGTGGGTTTTTCCGTCCGCGCGCGGCACACTGCGTGATCCTGACAACACGCGCAAGTACATCCGGTGCGTTGGTGAAGGAACCGAATTCGAGGGGCTGCATCCGCACGACTGGTGCCACTACATCGCCGGGGTGCTCGATGACGCCGGGCTCACCGCCCGCCAGATCGCCGACTTCATCGGGCACGACAAGCCCAGTACCACGCAAGATGTCTACATGGACAGGGGCGTCGTCGGCGAGCTGTGCGGCCCGGCGCTGGGGGATCGACCGGCCCTCGTCGTGGCGAAAGATGGGGGTTAAATGGGGGTTGATCATGAACGAAGCCCCTGGTCACCCTTGTGACCAGGGGCTCTGTGCCCTCGGCAGGACTACCAAAGGATGGGAACGGGGCTGACCAGGGACTTTTCAGCGGCACGTTGGTGGTCGAGGCGAGTTTTGAGCTGCCGGGCTCGGGCGGGAGCCGGTCATGAGTGCCAGCTCACAGGCAGTTGCTCGGTTGGTCACGATCACGATGGGACTGGTCATCGGCCTGACCTTTCTGTTCGGGTTCGGCAACGTGTTGAGTTTGGCGTTGAAGCTGCAGGTCCCGGTGTTCGTGGCGCCGCTGGTAGCGCCGGCTGTTGATCTGACGGTGCTTGGCTTGCTCGTCGGTACGCGGCACCTGGCCTTGTCCGGGGCCAGCGATGACGTGCTGCGGCCGGCACGGCATCTGCTGCTGGCGGCGAGCGTGGTGACCTTGTTGCTGAACGTTGCTGACCCGGTGTGCGCTGGTCAGTGGGGCAAGGCCGCGTTCGACTCGGTCGGTCCGCTCCTACTGATCGGCTGGGCTGAGGCTGGTCCTGGCCTGCTTCGCGCGTTGAGCACGTCCACGGAGGAGGTCGGCTCCTCACAGCTGGCCAGCTGTGAGAGAGCAGGGGCGCGCGATGGCGCTGCCGAGGGGGCACTGGAGTCGGTTGCTCGGCAGCGTGGTCCCCACGCCGAAAGCGGAACTCAGCGGATGGTCAATCTTGATGAGGATCTCGTTGAGCGGGCCCGGCGCGCGGACGTCGAGCATTGGCGACGGTACCGACGTCCGATCTCCGCGGAGACGCTTCGGAAGCAGCTGCGTGTCGGCGCGAGGGCTTCGAGGGACTTGGTGGCGTTGGTTCGTACGGAGAATGCTCCTGTAGGACAGGAGTAGCCCAGACGGGGGTGCCAATCCCAGGAAGTACCACCGCGGGTCCGATTGGGACGGTGAACTGTGGGTGTGCTCAGGTCGGATGTGCCGTCGGAGGTAGGCGCTGGAGCATCTCTGTCACGAAGTCTGAGATGCCTTCAGCCCGCCAGTAACCGTTCTTCGTGTGGTATCCGGGGCCGGTGATCAGGTGCAGTGTCGTCTCGGCGCGGGTCAGGGCTACGTAGAAGGCGCGTCGTTGTTCCGCGAGTTCCTTCGCGTTGGGGCTGCGCCACTGGCCTCGGTCATTCACGTTGCGCGGGATGATGCCGTTCAGCAACCCGGGCAGGATGACCGTGTCGAACTCCCGGCCTTTGGCTGAGTGGTAGGTGGTGAGGAGGACCTTGCCGATTACCTGTTCGCCCTGGGCGAGGTCTTGCAGCATGAGGTTCTTGGACCGGCACTGGTGGGCGAGGTTGTCGAGGCTGGTGGTGTTGTCCTGGTCGGGGTGCGATGCGGCTACTGCGTCGAGGGCAAGGTCGGTGCGCAGCTGCTGCAGCCACTGGTCGGCGGGTGCGTCGGCTGGGTAGGGCGGTTGGGGGTCGAGGCAGGTCTGCAGAACCCGTGGCAAGAAAAGCCGTGATGTGGGCGGGGGGAGTTGGGCTTCGGTGCGCAGTGTTGTGAGGGCGCGGGCTAGTGCGGCGAGTGATGGTGCTTCTGCCCGGCGCAGCATGTCGGGGCGTTCGGTGTCGGGTGCGGTGTGGATCTGGTAGTTCGTGACGGCGCGGCTGGCACAGCGCTGGATGAAGCGGGAGAGACTGCCGGCGGGGAGTTTGTCATCGCGTTCGTGCAGGAAGTTCAGCTGGCGCCGGGTCAGTTCGCTGTGGAGGGCGTTGAGCAAGGGGCCGCGCAGGGGGTAGAAGATGGCGATCCGCTCGGGGCTGACCTGCCGGTGCAGTGCCTGCTGGATGACCTCGCAGGCCGCGCGTGCGTGCTCGTCGAGCCCACCTGTCACCGTTTCGAGGAGGACATCTCCGCTGGGTGCGTCATCGCGTGCACGGCGTCCGTGGGGAGTTCCGAGAGCGGCTTCGGCGGCGGTGATGATGTTCTGACCACTGCGGTAGTTGACGTCAAGTTCCAGGTCGCAGAAGTCGTCCCGGGCGGCCAGGGCTGTCAGGTACTTGGCGTCGGCTCCGCTGAAGCCGTAGACGGACTGATCGGTATCCCCGACGGCGAAGACGGTGATGCGCGCCAGGTCGTGCAGGGTGACGACGAGGTCATGCAGGACTCCGCCGAGGTCTTGGTACTCGTCCACGATGAGGTGGGGAAAGCGCGCGTGCAGGAGGTCTCGGACGGGTTCGTGCTCGCGAACGACGCGTACGGCTCGCGTCACCATGGCCTCGAAGTCGATCACTTCTCGGGCGACGAGCTGTTCCTCGTAAAGGCGAGCCGCCTCTACTTCTCGTGGGTCGAAACCGTCCAGCGCTCGTCGCAGGCAAGGGCACGGCGAATCCGGGTGCTCTCGGCTGTGTGGTATTGGGCGGACATCTCGGCGATGCCCACTTGGTCAAAGCAGTCCTGCAAGAGCACTTCGGTGGACGTTTTGCTGAGGACTTGTCCTGCTTGGGGTGCTGCTTGGCGGGTGAGAGGGGCGAAGGCGCGCAGGATCTCATTCAGGCAGAAGGCGTGGACGGTGGAGCAGGTGATCCGTCCTTCGGCGCGTACGCCGCTGTGGAGGACGCGGCGGCGGATCTCGTCGGCCGCGGCGTTGGTGTAGGTGATGCAGGCGACGCCGCGGAAGGCGGAGATCTGTGTCTGTAGCAGGTATGCGATGCGGGCGACCAGGGTTCGGGTTTTGCCGCTGCCGGGCCCGGCCCGCACAACGACGTCGCCGGGGTGGATGACGGCGGTGCGCTGCTTGACGTGCAGGTCGTTGAGTTCCCGCAAGAGGGTGTCACTGATCTGCATCGATGACCTGCTGGCTGCCGTCGAGCGTGTCCGTGTCAGCGGCGAACAGGGCAGTTCCGCGGACCTTGCGGGAGATGTCATCCAGGGCGAGCAAGAAGTATGTGGCGTTACCCAGCCGGCGCAAGACCGAGGTGTCCACCGGGGTGCGGTCGTCGGTGACCCCGGCCGTGGTGCGGATGCGGGCGGGCAGGTCGACCCGGTCGATGTGGCCCGCGAGCCGCTGCGCGAAACGTCCTTTGCCCAACTCGGAGATGCGCTTGAGCATGTCCTTGCGGGCATCGGGGTCGAGCGTTCCGTTCTGTTCGGCGGTGACGCCGTGCCGGACCTCGTCGATCGCGGCGGTGGTGCTGCTCAGCTCCTGGAATGCTTCGATGATCTCGTCGCCGAACAGAGGGCACAGATCGGTCTCCAAGGTCTGAGCGCCGACGTAGACGCCGATGCGTTCGAGGCCAGCGACCAGGGAAGCGCGGCGAGTTTGGTAGTCCGCAGCGTCGTGCTCGGGCAGTTTTCCGATCTGGTCCAAGAGGGCAGCAGTGTCAGCATCGTCGGGATGGAGGTTCGCGCCTCGCTTGAGACCTGCTTCTCGCAGGCCGCGCTTGTCGGGGGCGGCGTCGCCGTCCGTGACGATCACGTGCGGAGTGTCGAGGCCCTTCGGTCCGAGAAGGGCACGGTAGGGCTTGAAGTCGGTTCCGTGCACGCTGGCGACAACGACTCCGTAGGCGTCGAGGTCGAATCCTGCGGCGGTAGCCAGGGCGGGCAGGATGTACAGCTCGGCCAGGCCTTCGACCAGGATGACCGCGGAGGCGAACAGGACCTCAGCACGACTGACGTCGATGTAGCGCTCCAGGTCGGTCGCCTCGTCGCCGCTGATGGGGAGGGCAGCGGTGCTGGCTCCGGTGGTGCCGTTCTCGGTGGCGCGCAGCACGATGAAGGAGCGGACCGGCGTGACCGCGGCAATGTGAGGGCTGTGGGTGGTGAGGATGAGGGATTGTCCGGTGCGCAGCAGGTAACCGAAGAGGTGCCGTTGGAGGCTGACGTGAAGGTGCGCTTCGGGTTCTTCAACGGCCACCAGGGTGGCGACGAACTGCTCGGCCAAACGCTGCTGGCTGAGGGCTTCCAGCAGCAGGCCGAGGTAGATGACGTTGGCGCTGCCCAGGCTGGTGTCAGAGATGTCCCTGCGCCGGGCGGTATCGAAGAACAGGCGGACCGCACGGATCAGTTCGTCGGGCTTGGAGGAGGCGAAGCCCAGGGTCGGCTGCACCGGTCGGCGCGGGCCGAACATCGCCCCTAACCGGTCCGTCAGGTGCTCCTCCAGCTTGGTGATGTTTCCATCCTTGGTGAGCTGATCGACGGCGACGGCGATCGCCGTCGCGGTGGCCTCCAGGTTGGCCGTGTCCAGGGGCAGTCGTTCGAGAAGGTCCCGCAAGGGGCTGCGCCGCCAATTCCGCAGGTCGCTCTCGGCGTCCCGCAAGGCTGGCAAGACACGCAGGGCTACATCGCGCCGAATGGTACGTACGTCGTTGGCCTCGCTGGTACCTGCGAAGGCGATGAAGTCGTAGTCCTGTGCGGTCAGCGGCCGTCCGGCCGGCTGCAGGCCAGTGGTCTCGATCTCCGCGAGGGGAGCGAAACGGTAGGTCAGCCGTGCGGTGTAGGGGGCGAAGTTCACGGTGGCGCTGGACAGGGCGCTCTTGGCATCGTCATCGGCGTCGTAGCCTTGTAGGTCCACGATTACGGTCACTTCAGCCCCACCGGCTAGGCCGGCCGGGTGCCCCTCCCAGATGTCCTCCTCGCGCAGCATGCGCCGCGAGTCGGGCAACGAGGGGTCGAGCACGAGACGGATCGCCTCGAGCAGGTTCGACTTGCCGACCCCGTTCTCACCGACAATCACCGCCTGGGTGGGGAAGTCGTCGATGACAAGGTGCCGAAAGTTGCGGAAGTTGCATACCTCGATCCGCGAAATGTGCAGGCCCATGCGTCCTCTTTCCACCCTGCGTGCTGCTCCGTTCCGGAGAAGCATCACAGCACGCCCCATGGACGGCCGACATCTCGCCCTAGACTTGACTTACCGCCCTGGCTGGGACGTCGCACCAGAATCCTCAAGTGCTACACAACGGTCGTATTTGTCACCGCACCGCGATCGTTCGAAGCCAGGATCCGGGTGAGTTGCACGCGGACGTCGATGCCGACGCGGCGGCGTGGTGGCTGCTGTCGTTGCTCGCGGCGCAGCGGTTCCGGCTCGCCACCGCGGTCGGCTGCGGTGGCCGATTCGAGGCTCGTCTCGCGGCGAGCACACTGGCCTTCCTGACCGGCTAGTCGCGGGCGCCACAACCGTGTGATTGCTGCAGACCGTGTTGGCATATCCATCAGGTTGTCGGCTACGTGCCTTCGAGGAGGTCTGCCACTGCAATTGCAACTGGCTGCTGTGAAAGCCACTGCCTGGCCACGTCTCGCAAAAGAGCAGCCACCGGCCAGTCGCGAATCATCAGTTTTTCACTTAGGCGCGCTAGGTCTAGTGCATCCTGATGCGGTGACGTGGAGTCTTGTAAAACGCCTCGGATGGTGCTTACCAGCCATCCGTCTTTGGTAGCAGATTGGCTGATGTTCGCCAACCTGCTACCAAATTCAAAGCTAAGTATCGCGTGCTCGGTGTTATCTTCGGCCGCTTTGATTTCCTGGCCGAGGAGTTCAAAGAGTCGCTCCGGGTCAGCGCTTATCGTCCATTCAGCACCTGCGGTGAGAAGCTTGATCGCCGCTGCGGCCGCGCCATCGATGCTTGCGGTCAACTTTTCTTCGGCTGCGCGAAGCTGCGTTCTCGCCCATGCGGTCATGTTGTTGGAGGTTTGTTGCCAACGGGAGAGCAAGACGATACTGGAAGCAAGCCGCCAGTCGGTGCTGTTGACCGCTCGCTCAAGTTCCAGTCTTACCATCCCGAGTAGCTCGGAATCCTCAAAAGTGGGTATTAGCTGTTCCGCGAGGAACCCATGTATGGACGACGGCGGATAATTCAAGGCGGCGAGGGCACGTTTTGCAATCTGCCTCTGGAACCTGGGTGTTCTGCGCGCGACGCCATCCTCCAGCAGATCGACGGCTAGGAGAGCTCCAGGTGTAACGAGGCGTGACAGTTCGGAATTGAGGTCGATTGAGTCCAGGATTCCGACTACATCCTGTCGAAGGTGCTCGCGGTCGGCGAACACGCGCCCAACGGCCAGTAGCCAGGTATTTCTCCAGTGATTTGCTGGCGCGAGTAATTCCAGGCGTTGGGCCACCTCGCTATCGGGACCTGTAGTGATAGCGCGCGCGGCCATGAACTCTTGCAAGCTCCGGACGTCATAGCCGACGTGGTCGCGAATCACCGGTGCGAGAAGCACCAGACGGCGCGTGGCAGCGTCAACGATGCGACTGGCGAGCTTTTTTGCTTGCTCCGCTGCTGCGCCTTCATCCTGCATACGGCGGACAGCGAGTTCCTCTAGCTCCGTCACGGGGAGGGCGGCTTCGGCATCTCCGCTACGTTCGGCGTTGGCCTGAAGTAGGAGTGCAACCTTCTCGTGGAGGGCATCGATGTCATTTTTGTGCTCGTTAAGCAGGTCTGCGTCGACGCCGGGTTTAGCGATCTCTCGTCGGTAGATGGTGTCGTAGTAGGAGTCGAACAGGCGGAATCTGGTTGGTGGTACACCCGCGCGTTGCTCTAGTAATAGCGTCATGATCGTGATCTGCAGCGGCGTCCGCATCAGGTATGCGGTGTTCTCGTCGCTGGCGGCCTGATCAACGCGCTGGACTATCACGGACTCGTGGTCTGGATCGTCGTGATGACGGACATGAGCAAGCTCATGGCCATACCTCATTGCCTCCTGTGACGTGAGGTGGCGGAGGACGTAGTGGTCAAAGAATTCCGGGCTGAACTCGTCGTTATAACCCTGTGGCCGCGTAGTCGCGACCACGAGCAGGTCGGCATCTACGGAGGCGGCTTCGGTCAAGAACTCCTGGATGCGCTGATCCACGTCGTCGCGGACAGTTGGGTGCGCCACCTCGTCTAGGCCATCGAGGACGAGGAGCCAGGGCCACTCCCGCAGCCATGACTTCAGTTGCCACGGAGTGACATCTGTGCCAGCTCGTTTGTTGAACTGCTGTGCGACGAAGCGCAGCAGGTCGAGATCCGGCTTCTCAGCGACGGCGTCACCAAACTCACTCAGCCCGATTGTGATTGGCCATCGACGACACTTCGGCAGTTGGATCTCAAGTGCGGCAAGACGTTCTTTGGTGCTGGCGAATACCGTTCCAGCAGGTCCGAGCGTGTGCGTAGGACGGTCAGCGAGCAGCGCTACTCGGTAGGTCTGACACAGCAGCTGAGTCAACGTCGTTTTGCCTTGCCCGGGGCCTGCAACTATCACGAGGTGTTTTCCGCCGGTGCTGCTGCTGGGTCGAAGTACTTGGTCACCATGATCGATGATGTGCTCGATCATTCGAGGAACCTTTTGGCGCCTGTTATGGACAGCGGGGAGGTCGACACCAATATCTGACAGCGTCAGACGATCATTTGTGGGGCTCCCTGCCTGGTTGAGGCGAACCCAACGCGAAGCTCCCAGATCTTTTGCTGCATGCAGCGCGAGCGATTCGTTCAGGTCCGCGGCGTTTCCCCCAAGAAGGTCGACAATCTGGGCTAGAACGTCACCTGGAGTAATGAAGCCCATGTAGTTGCGGCGGATGTTGGCAAAGATGCCCAGGTACCGGTTGAGCTGGTCGCCAGACCAAACGTCCCATCCTTTGAGGCCGATCTCGTTGGCGTACTCGGCGATCACAGCGTCGGCCTTGTCTATGCCGCCAGCTTCGGGGATGCTACTAAGGTAGACATTGGTGGTAAACAGCAGATAGTCTGGGAGTTCGCCTTTCTTAACTCGCTGAGACTTCTTGTCCTTCCAAAGTTCAAGCTCGGCGCGAATCTGCCCGATGAACCAGTTGCTGTCTTGGCTCGTGGTGGTGGGACGGCTGCGGAACTTTGCCTGGATGACCCCGTATCCATTCCATTTACCTGCAGTACCCGGTTGCGGGTAGTCGACGGCTCCACGGAAGGTAGCCTCGCGTCCACCGTCGGGGCCGTCGCCGAAGACCTTGACAGCAGAGCCGAACACCTTGATCGCGATCGACTGCGTCAGGTGCTCGAACTCCCGGGTGCCGAGGCGTTGCAGGTCGTAGTCCACATCACACATCTTGCCCTACGGCTCCACAGGCCGATCGGACCGTTCGACGGAAAACCCGACTCGTCTGAGGACTTGGCCTCGCGCTCGGCTGCGAATCTCGCAGCGCGGAGGACGACCTCGCTCTGATGCAGCGCTCAGTGCTGCTCATCCAGCATCGTGCAGCTATCGTCACTCTAAGTAATTCCCCGGGTTATAGGCTGACGAGTCGGCGTTCCCGGTGTCATCCGCGTACCTGCTGTCGCTGCCGACCAGGCACTCACCTGGGCCCACCTGTCACACGAACGAGTTAGACACTCGCTGGCTCGGTGCTGTCCTCCGGGGACACGGGAACAGGCCCAGGCCACCCGGAGCAGAGCCACGCGGCTCCAGCACCAGGCCACCCAGCTTCTGCGGAACCAGACACCTGACGGGTAATCACCCGCTCGCGGGTGGCTCCTCCTCGGCCGACACCGAGACGCCTCGAGAAACCCCAGATCACGCGGCGACGGCGGCAGGCTCGTGGTCGGGCGGGTCCGGGTCGGGTGGCCGGGGACCGCGGCCGAAGTCCAGATACTGCTCCATGTCGGGGCCGAATCGGCATCGGCTGGGGCACCTGGTGGATCGCGCTCGGGATCGTCCTGATCCTCGTCGCGATCGTCATGTTCGCCAACGCCAAGGACTTCTAATCCGCACCCGAGCCACATCGGAGAGGGGGCCTGCCGCCGACCGCGGCAGGCCCCCTCTCGTGTGAGAGGCTCTGTGCCTCCGACGACCACGTCTACCGGGCGAGAGACCGGCGCCGCAGCCCCAGGTGCGCGGTGATCATGGTCAGGGCCCAGACGGCGCCGAGCGCCGCGACGGCGAGGACGTCGGTGGCCCAGTGCACGCCGAGGTAGACCCGGCTGGCGGCGACCAGCACCGCCAGCCCGCAGGCGCCGGGCCACCACGCCAGCACCGCCACGAGCGTGCGGGTGTGGCGAGCCAGCAGGTAAGCCGCGATCAACAGCAGCGCGGTCGCGACCGTGGTGTGCCGCGACGGGAAGGAGAACCCGGTCTCGGGCAACAACTGCCACTACGAGTCGGGCCGGGCGCGGCCGGTGAGGTTCTTCACCACCGTGGCCAGCGCGACCGCGTCGAGCCCGGTCACCGCGGTCAGCACCAGCGGTGCCCAGGTGTGGCCCCGCCAAGCCAGTCCCAGCGCGAGCGCGGCGGCCAGGACGGCGAGCGGGGTCTCGGCGGCGGTCGACACGGCCTCGAGAACCCGGTCAGCGGCCCGGCGCGGTGCTCGACCGCCTCGGTCAGCACCCCGGCGTCGACCAACGCGGTCTG
Organism: Amycolatopsis sp. NPDC059021; assembly: GCF_042739895.1. Lineage (NCBI taxonomy): Bacteria > Bacillati > Actinomycetota > Actinomycetes > Pseudonocardiales > Pseudonocardiaceae > Amycolatopsis > Amycolatopsis sp. NPDC059021. The sequence continues at coordinate 9,406 of NZ_JBHYIQ010000094.1, read as the reverse complement.
CCGATCAAGGACCTGGTCGGCCACCACGCCGAACACCGCGACGGCCACCAGCCCGCCGGCGGCGACGCCGATGCGCACGAGCAAGCCGTCCGGACGGACGGCACGAGTAGCGGGCGGATGAACCGCCGCGTTCACGCTCGCCCTGCTCTCGGCGGTCGCCGGGTTCGGCGGTGGAGTGCTGTTGCTACCGGTATTCACCGTCCTGTTCGGACTGCGGGCCGCGGTGCCGATGCTGACGCTGACCCAGTTGTCCAGCAACGCCTCGCGGGTCTGGCTCAACCGCAGCGAGCTGCGCTGGCCGCTGATCGGCTGGTACGCCCTCGGCGTGGTGCCCTGCGCCGTCGTCGGCGGGCTCCTTCTCGCCCACGCGCCGCTCGCCCCGCTCAAGCAGATCCTTGGGGCGTTTCTGATCGGTCTCGTGCTCTGGCGGCGAGTGCGGTGGACACCACGCCCGCCCAGTGAACCGGCCTTCACCGCGGTCGGGGCCGCGTCCGGGCTCGGGTCGGCGCTGCTGGGCTCGGTCGGGCCGCTGACCGCGCCGTTCTTCCTCGTCGTCGGCCTGACCCGCGCGGCCTACATCGGTACCGAGGCCGCCAGCGCGCTGACCATACACCTGACCAAGATCGCCACCTACGGTGTCGGAGACCTGCTCACCAGCATGGTCTGGCTCTACGGCGCCGCGTTCACCCCGGCCACCCTGCTCGGCGCCTGGGCCGGCAAGAAGATCGTCGACCGGATCAGCGACCACGTCTTCGTCCTGCTCGTCGAACTCGGCCTCCTCGCCGCGCGTACCCTCTTCCTCCTCGGCCTCTAGCCACCTCCGGCCGCGGGCGCCGCGACCGAGGACGCCAGTCCGACGCGGAATCTCGGGGCTGCGGGTGCGGCCCCGAGACGCCAGCCGGTCAGCCGATGCCGAGGACGGACTTCGCGGTGGTCCAGTTGGTGAGCATGGCGTGCTGCGCTGCGGAGAGGGTCACCTTCTGCGCGCACATGGCCTTTTTCACCGCGTTCTCCACCGAGTCCTTGTCTGCGGAGTTCTGGTTACCGGCGTGGGGTTCGGGCCAGAGGTTCCTCGGATCCCGCGGAGCACCGCCGAGTTCCAACGGGAGAAAATGGTCCTCCTCGTAGTCAGCGGGATTGGTGTCGGTGTAGCCGTAGTCGGCGATGCCCTGCTGCTTGAGCTTGTTGGTGTAGGACACCGGGGGCCGAATCGTTTTCGTCCAGCCGGACTGGCAGATAGTCGACCCGATCGTCGACTGGGTCACGTCCGGGTTGGTTGCCCCTGGCGTGCACACCGGATCCGGCAACGGCAGGTGCGACTGCGAGCACCGCGCCGCGACCGAATGCGGCGAGTGAACCGCCGTACCGGCGTGTGCGGCGGGCACCACCAGGCACAGTGAACCAGCCACCATCACGGCGGACACGGCGACACGAGCGAGACGAGACATCGAAGCTCCCCTTCCCCTAGAACCAGGTGCCGACAGCGTCCGCCAGCCTTCAGGAACGCGCCACCCGATACCCCAGAAAGCCGTGAAGAATTTACCTACGGCTCAATCAGTGAGGTGGCAAAACGCACAACCCGACCGGAATCGCCGCCAACCGCAATCGCTCAGCCGGGGTGGATCCGGACGACGCGGGTGGTGGCCTTGAGGTAACGGCGCAGCCGATGGTTTCCAGGGTGATCCGCTGGATGACCACCATGGCGAGGTCAAGGTGCTTGGTCAGTTCGTGGTTGTCCCGCCAGAGTCGGGTGCTTGGTCAGCTGTTCGAACCTGCTGGTGCCTGCGTCGTCGCGGGGGCTGATCGTTGGGCTCGCTGGCGCTGGAGCTCCGGTCCGTTCCTATCGATTGGCTGGGCGGAGGCTGGTTCTGGCTTGCTTCGCGCGCTGAGTACCTCCAGGGCCGAGCGGGCGGGCGTTGCGTGTCTCCCAGTGGGGGAACTCGCCGCACCGGAAGGTGAGCGTGTCGCTGGTGTGGAGAAGACCAGCCATCGTCACCAGGTCGGCGAGTGCGGCTTTGGGAACGATGCGACGGAGAGCCTCGGGGCTGTGGCCGCATTTCTCGTGGACGGCAGCCAGCTCGGCGAGGACAGCCGGTCGCCGGTGTCCTTCCTCGACGAGTCGGTTAGTTTGGCTTGGGTGAGATCGAGTTGGTTCCTTGTGCAGGAAGAGAATCCGGCGTGGGACGTGAACGGCGATCCGTGGGTCAGCTCCCGGTTCAGGGACATCCTGCATCTCGGTCGGCTGGACCTTGTTCGGCGTGAGCCGCAGTCGGAGCCGAGCGACATCGATGCGGCGGTCGATCTAGGCCGCCTCGCGTACCGCGAACTGGAGTCGTTCGGCACTGACCGCGCGCAGACGCTCGACGATGACGAGATCGCGGCGGTTCTGCGGACGCTGCGCGCGGTTCTCAAGCGTCTCGGTGTGCCGTTCGATCTGCCGTTCAGGGACTTCAAAGGGTTTCATGGGTTCTGGAGTGCCCACGGGATGAGCGGGCCTGGTGGATGGGGCGCTCGCCGCGGGTATCTGAGCGAGGTTTTCAACCCGGTCTTTACCCGGCTCGACGACCTCGATAACGAGCGTGGCGGCCGCTCACGCCTGCGCGGGGTGGACGGCCAACCCCGGAATCTGATCTTCGCGTCCACAGGGCCGAAGCCGGACATCGTGTTGCGGGACGCGATCGACAACGTCATCGAAGTCACCAGGAACGCTGATTACTGCCTGTTCTACGACCGCCCACTGGACACGTCCGGGTTGACCTGGGCGCAGCTGTGTGACTGGTGGCGTGCAACGAAGAACCTCGACGGCGCAACGGAACGGGAGGTTGCGCTGGACCTGTATGGTCGGCTCGCCGCATCGCTGGGTGACAACGCGGTCGAGCGTGCGCTGTTCCGGGTTTACTGCGAGCTCTACGGGGCCGAACAGGGTTCGTCCGTGCCCGCTCTTCTACCACAGGTTTACCTTCACTACGACCCGTCGACGTGGAAGCAGCGCGGTGGGCGCACAGGTGTGCTCGCTCGGGAACGCATGGACTTCCTGCTGCTCGCCCCGAACGGGGAACGCATCGTGATCGAGGTCGACGGCAAGCAGCACTACGCTGAAGGTGACCGTGCATCTCCGCGGCTGTACTCGAAGATGGTCGCTGAGGACCGGCGACTCCGGCTGCGCGGGTACGAGGTCTATCGATTCGGCGGGTTCGAGTTGGGACAGGCCGACGCCCCGACCATGTTGCGCACCTTCTTCGCGGATTTGCTGGCATCTCTCGAAGTCTGAGAAGCACGATCAACTCGTGCCACGCACCGATTCGGCGACATCGCACGCCGAGGGCAGGGCGTCGAAGGCCGCTGTCTTCTTCACGCTGTAGCTGGGAGTCGTGTTCGAGGCTGTCACCCTGGTGCGCTCGTTTCCGGCTTTTCGCGGGAAGTGCGACAACACGGTGTCCTGGCGCGTGATGATGACTTGGCGTGCTCGAATGCTTACGGTGAAGGTCGGCAAGTAAGGACCTTGCCCGAGGGGATGGTTGGACGTGGCCACTGATCAGGACGACGTGAAGGGGGTGCGCCGGTGGATTCGTCGCCTGTTGGTGCAGCATGACGGCACAGCACGGCCGACGAGCGATACGTCTGCTGCGGCGGGGACCCAGAATACGGTGACGGGGGAGCTGTTCGGTCCGGTACTGCAGGCAGGCCACATCAGCGGTTCAGCCGTGCTTGCTGGTCCCGTGATTGTCAATCACCACGAGCAGCCTCGTGAGGCCGGTCCGGTGCTGCGCTCTCTGGCTATTCCCGATCGCCGGGTCGGTCACCGGACACGGGGTCGGGATGGCGTCATCGAGGCTGTGGCGGGAGTGGTGCGCAGCGAGGAGGCCGCTGTGGTGGTCTTGCATGCTGCGGGCGGATACGGCAAGACGACGGTGGCCGCCGAGGTGGCGTGTGCCGTCGCGGACGAGGTGGATGTTTGGTGGGTTGACGCGAGCAGCGGGGAAACTCTGATCGCGGGCCTGCGTACTGTCGCGATTCGGGCCAGCGCGGATCGCGAACGTGTGCACAACGCGTGGTCGTCCGGCATGGAGTCGGCGCCTGACCTCCTGCGGGAGGCGTTAGGTGCAGCGAGACGTAAGTGGCTGCTGGTGCTCGACAACGCCGATGATCCTCGGCTGTTAGCCCCGGGTGACGGTCGGGTCAGCCAGCAGCGTGGCTGGCTGCGCACCCCGCCCCGCGGCATGGGAACGGTCCTCGTCACCAGCCGGGCGGCCAGCGCGGAGGTCTGGGGCAGTGCTCGATTGTTCCGGGTTGATGCGCTGTCGGCTGACGAGGGCGCTCAAGTCCTTCTTGACCGTGCGCCGGACGCGGGTTCCACGGCAGAAGCGATCACTCTCGCCGCCCGCCTGGGTGGGCTGCCGCTGGCGTTGTGGCTGGCCGGCTCGTACCTGGCCTCGGCACGAAGCGCGCCGTCGCTTCCCGGGCTGAACCCGGCAACGACCTTCAGCGCCTACCTCGCGGCGTGGGAACAGCGGTTCGCTGATGTCACCGACTTGTCCTGGTCGACCGAGCCGCCGGACGAGCGCGAACTGCTATCGCGCACATGGGAGCTATCGCTGGATCTGCTCGATGAGCGAGGGCACCGTCTCGCCCGACCCTTGTTGCGTATGCTCTCCAGCCTCGGTCCAGCTCCTGTGCCTCATGCCCTGCTTGACGCCGACGTCCTCGCACGCTCACCGCTCTTGCCGGACCTGACAGCCTCGCTGCTGCGAACCCTGCTGGTTGCTCTGGACGAACTCGGCTTGGTGCAACAGAATCACCATGGCGAAGGCGAGTTCGCCACCGTGCCGACCGTCGGCATGCATCCGGTCGTCCGTGACGCCAATCGGCATCACGTCCACCATGGTGCCCGCCCCAGCGATCTTATCGAGATCGCCCTGTACGCACTCTTGCGGTCAATCGAGAGTCTTGACGTGACCCAGCCAGCTACATGGCCGCTCTGGCGGACGTTGATCCCACACTGTGTGCTCGCGCGATCGGTCGCCGAGGACAAGAACGAGCCGCGCCGCGTACGCCTTGGCGCTGCACGGGCGTGCCACCTGGCCGCCTTCTTTTGCCAACGGGCAGGTCTCGACGACGAAGCCGTCGAATTGAACCGAGCCGCAATGGCATGTCGCGCCGACATCCTGGGGCCGGACGCACCGAAAACCCTCGCCGTCGAACACAACCTGGCCAACAACCTGCAAACCCTCGGCCGCCTCGATGAGGCGGAAGCCGCCTACCGCCGAGTACTAACGATCGAGCAAGCTTTCCGGGGCGACGAGGACATCGAGACCCTTGTCACGCGCAACGCCTTAGTACTGCAACGGCAGTTAGGTGAGTGGGTAGCCGTGTCGTTTGTAGTGGCTGAGGCGGGCTTGGTGTTGTCGTCGGCGCCGGAAGTACGACCAGGACCAGACGTGGTCGGCGGCGTCGGTGACACGCAGGACGAGTTTGGCGAGCAGGCGCCGGATCTCCGGTAGCGTGAAACCGATCATGCCCGGCTCGTCGACACCGATTCCCCTTTTGCAGCCAGGGATCGGGACGCGGCGAGCCAGGCATGGGCGAGCATCGCGAGGGTGATGTGGGCGTACCAGGCTCGCCAGGAGCGGACCTGGTAGTGGTCAAGTCCGGCTTCGTTTTTGGCCTGCTGGAAGCATTCCTCGATCCGCCACCGGGTACCGGCAATCCAGGCGAGGTCCAGCAGTGTCGAGCGGCGGGGTCCATAGCAGACGTAGTAGGCGATCTCGGTTGGGTCGGTGATCGAGCGTCGCGCGAGCAGCCAGTGCCCGCGCCCGGCCCGCCAGCCGATCCGGATCGGCACCCGTGCCCAGTCGTACTCGCGCGGTCCGTGCGCACCGGCGCCGACCGACAGCCGCCGCCACGCCTGCGCTGGTAATGCCGCGATCAGTTCGTCGGCCCGTTGCTCGGTGCCCTCAGTGGTGATCAGGGTGTCGTTGACCTTGGTGGCCAGCACGTACGCGGCGTCGTGTTCCTCCAGCCACACCCGAAGATATTTGACCTGTCCGTAGGCCTCATCAGCGGTGATCCACGCGAACGGCACACCCGCTTCGAACGCCCGTGCCAGCATGCCCATCGCCTGCCGCGGCTTCGTCTCGAACTCGATCTCATCAGGAATCCCCGCCCGGCGGCAACGCTCCCGCTCGGCGATCCACGGCTCGGGCAGATACAGCTCCCGATCGATCAGCGCATGCCCACGAGGCGAGGCATACGCCAGGAACGTCCCGATCTGACAGTTCTCGATCCGACCCGCCGTCCCGGAATACTGCCGCTGCACTCCCGCCGACATCGTGCCCTTCTTCAGAAACCCGGTGTCGTCCACAATCAGCACACCACCCGGCTCGCCGAGGTGCTCGACCACGTAGTCCCGCACATCGTCGCGGACGCCGTCGATGTCCCAGTCCGCCCAGCGCAGCAATCGCTGCATGCCATCCGGCGACACCTCGCCGGCCTGCTCGGCCAGCGTCCGGCCGTTCTTCCGTTCCAGGCCCGCGACCAGCCCAGAGACGTAATCCCGAGCCCGCGCCCGCGGCTCCGACCGCGTGAACCTGCCCGCGATCCGCTCATGCACCCGGTCCAGCTGACCCATCACCACATCGACCACCACCAGGATGATCTATCACATGCCACCCAAGTGCCGTTGCAGTACTAGCCCACCAGATCTCCCTGATCGACCTCTCACACGCGAGCTTCCGCACCGTGCTGCTGAACCCGGTTACCCGGGCCGCTGAACAGGTGCACAACCTCGCGGTCGAGACCGGGCTGAAGAGGTTTCCGCTGGGGCAGGTCCGCACGGCGCTGCGGCTGGCGCTGGGAACCTGGCCCAGTCCACAGCAGACAGACGCACGGGACGGCTCACACGGTCCGGCGGGGAACGATCGTGCACCGGATGCCGCACGGTTCAACCCGGCCACCGCCGAGGGCGCCGGCAATCTCCTGCCAGCGGCTCCGCTGGCCGGTATCGCCAACGCACTCGCCGAGCACCTCTCCGGGAACGTTCTTCTCGGTTTCCCCGCGTCGCCATTTGTCCTGGTGCTGCGTCCTGAAGATCCCGACGCGTTGGCTGGCTACGTCAGCGAGCACGGAGCGGAGATCGAAGTCATGATCCGGCGACCCGAGCGACACGGAACATACACGGGAAACTGGGTCATCGAACCACTCAACGGTCATCCCGGCTTCCGGCTGCACTTCACCCTGCCCGACCAGATGGCGAACTGGCTCCTGCGGAACGGAGACACGGCCGCGAACGCTCGCGTACTCAAAGAAAAGCTGCTGTCCTCCATCACGGTATTCGTCGAAGGCAGACTAGTTCGGCTCTCGTTCGACTCCCGACACCTCGACTGACGGTGCCGGACAACGAAGTCCTATCCGTAGGAGGGGTGGCCTCGGAAGCCGCGTAAGCGCGCTGATCGAGAAAGAATCCCGCTACCGCCTGATCCGCCAGCGCGAGAGGCAGGAGAACACCGATCAGCGGCGGTCCGCATGCTCAGCTTCTACCGAGCAACGTCAGTCGGTGGTGGAAGCGCGCCGTCCCGGCGGACGTCGTCGAGCGCAGCTACTGCGGCGGCGAGCCGTTCCGCCGTCCACGTTGCTCCCTTTGTCTTCAGGATGCCGATCAAGGCGCGGGTCGCCGGCTCGGTCCCGAACTGGTCGCGTAGCACGGCGTACGTCATCTCCAGGCCGGTGACGTCGGCCCAGCGCGCGGCGATCGCTTCGGCGGTCAAGTCAGAGTCCATGGCTCCAGCGTGGCCGTTACACCTCGTATCCTCGATCGCCCGATCTGGGATTCCCAGTGTGACCGCCACCTGTACCTGTCGTACGCCACCCGCCGCGTCCTGCTGAGGCGTGCGCTTCTGTCAGCTGCTGTTGTCGCAAACAGACAGCCCTATTTGTCGTCTCCTACACGCCGGGGCTCGTGCCCTCGGCGCTCTGTACGACAGAAACGTACGACACGAGAGCCGTGATGTCGAACGTGTGCTCGATGAGGTGCGTTGCGAACAAAACCCACGCCCGAGACGACCAGCAGCCCTCCGACGAACTCCGCCCGGCCCGACCAGGCAACGCCGACGCCGGGTTGCCGCGCCACGTCACGGCACCCTGCCACGCAGGCCGACCGGCCCGCATTCTATGAACCTCAAGTACATCTTACGTTACAGCTCGACAAGAACACGGTACCGCCCAGATAAAAGGGAGCCCCGACAGTGGCACCTTCAGGGATCGCCAGCTGAAGTCTCCGCGTTTATCGGCCGCGCTTGTTCACGGGTTCCGACCGCACATGGCCATCAATGGTGCAATGAATGTCGATGTGTCCCGACCGCGTCGCAGTGCTCCCTGTGACCGAGTGTGTCGGTGGCCGACCGCAGACTGGCCCGATACCGAGACCGGCGACGTGTGATCCAGGCGAATCCCGGCACCGGCTGTCCCGACTCCTACGTCAACACCACGACAGGTCAACCCCGGGGCATTTTCCCGCCAACCTCGACAGCAAGCCAACCTGCCGAACAGGTCGCCGAGCCGGAGCAACGTAAGCCGGTCTCCCCACGGTTGCGTTTAGGTAAACGATCAGCCAACGACGTAACCGGCACAACACCTGCCGTCGACGCACACACTGTAACGACAATTTCCATATACCTCGTGCCCGGCCGGCCAGAATGGACAGCGCCCCCTTGAAACCAGGCTGCCCGGCAAATATTTGACCGCGGTAACAATTCGGCAGAAAGGAACAACTAACGAATCACCCGCCGCTCTCCGCAGGGACGGGCCAGCACCATCCCCCGCCACGAAGAAAGACGGGGACAGCACATCACGGAGGCCCTGACATGAGCACCACCCACTACCTCAGCCCACGCCGACGGTCGGCAACGGCCCACCCGGATCTCCGGGTCGTCCGCTCCTCCTCCGAAGTGAAAGGAACCCCGATGACCACCCAGCACACCGCTCCGCTCCTCCCGCGCCGAGCCCGGCGCGGCCGCCGGGCCGCCGGCCCGGCCGCGATCCTGCTCGCGGCGACCACCGCGGCCAGCGTCGTGTTCCCCGCCCAGGCCGCGCACGCCGCCACCGGCACCCTCAGCTGCACCGGCACCAGCCACCTGACCTTCAGCCCCGGCTTGACCTACACCCCGCAGACCGTCACCCTCACCGAGACCGACTCCTACACGTCCTGTGTCTCCAGTGACCCCACCATCAACAGCGGCTACATTTCCGGCTCCTTCTCCGTCCGCGGCGCGTCCTGCGCCGATGTCAGCGCCGGACCCGACGGCTACCGCGTCAACTGGAACAACGGCCAGACCTCGCGCATCGCCTTCAACGAAGCCGAAGTCACCGTCGTCGACGGAGTGCAGCAGTACACCGGCACCGGCACCGTCAC